>NZ_JAJKFQ010000005.1:300000-522403 GCF_020966635.1 Stieleria sp. JC731
GCGGTGCGGTACTTTTTGTCTTTCGATGCGGCATGAATAGCCGGTGCGGACGATACGGTGGCCGCTGCGGCTGCCGTTCCGGCCAGAAAGCTTCGTCGTTTCAAGTTCATATTCGCCGTTGGGTCGGGATCGTTTTTGTGTTCGCGTGTCACCCCAGGGCAACAGGATGGCCGCCTAGTTTACTCGCGGCAATCGATACAAACGACCTCGCCATGGACGGTTCGGCAATAGATTTTTTGATCGGAGAAAACCGGCGCGGTCCAGCACTTGCCCTCCAACGCCTTTGTCTCCGAAGTCGGGCTCCAACCTTCGGAAGTTGCCGGCGCGGTGATTAGCATCCCGTCTTCAGTCAACACAATCAGATCGTCGCCAACCATTGCAATGCCGCCCGGTCGCAAGTCATCCTCGGACCAATCGATTTCCCCGGTTTCAAAGTCCATGCATCGGAGGCTCGCGCCGGTTTCCATATCGCCATCAATCCCATAGAGCTTTCCTTTGAACAGGATTGAGCCATGGATTTGATTTTTCATTTCCTTGTTTTTCCAGACCGTCTCGGGCTCAGCCGTGTCTATTGAGAATAGACCTGCGCCCCGGTTGTAGCCCGACGACAAAAACAGCTTCTTGTCCTTGATGATCGGATCGGCCGCATTGCAGTTGAAACTGGTCAGCCAACGAATCGACCAAAGCTCTTCACCGGATTCAACCTCGACAGCTTTGTACGACTTTCCGGATGCGATCACGATGGCTGCTGGATTCGAATTTGGAATGGGGACCGGAGTCGCATAGCCACATTCGCGATCTTTGGATTTCCAAAGCAATTGGCCGTCGGACTTTTGCATCGCTATCCCGGCTTCGCCCAGATTGATAAGCAGCTTGTTGCCGATCACCAACGGAGCGGCTGAGCAGCCCCAGCCTGGCAAGCGGATACCGGTTTCGTCAGGCAGCGACACTTTCCAGATCAGCTCGCCGGATTTCAGGTCAAGACAGAAGACTTCACCCATTCGGCTGAGCACATAGACGTGGTCTGAGTCGATCGTTGGGGTTGACGTTGGTCCGCCTTCGAAATCACGGTCATCAAGCGGCGCAGCGAACTGAAACGTCCAGGCGGCTTCACCGGTTTTTTGATCAAACGCGGTCACGACGGAATTATCACCGACATGCCCCATCGTGATCACAAGCCCCTTGCCGGTGACGAAAGATGAAAACCCAATCCCAACCGATGATCGCCAAAGAACCTTCGCACCGCCATCAGGAAAAACACCCGACCACGAGCCTCCGTCCGCGATGCCGTCCAGATTAGGACCTCGCCAGCGGTACCACTCCTCGGCACCGGCCAATGAGACCAGTGGGAGCGTCGCAAGTAAGAGTGACAGCAGTTGATGCCGAAAGGACATAGGCACGCGATCGTCATTCGTGTGGGAAGAAATTCGAAAATTGTGATGCAAGAAATCTTTACGGATGAAACCTTTCTCGCCGGCGTACAGCATATCTACCGCGGGCGAAATTCGTCGATGGGCGAGGTTTTTTTGCAAAGTCAGCTGGCTGCGGAAAGTCAACTCGCCTTCGCAACCTCGAAAGCAATCACTCGCTCAATTCGCGAAATCGTGCACCTCGGATTACCTTTGTTTTCTGTCTTGGCGATCAATTTCGGCCTCAGGAAGCGAATGCCGGATCTGGGCAGTGGAAATTTCTAAATTTCTGCCCAAACGAACGCAGATTGACTACACCTATGTGTTGGTTGTTCTGTAAATCCTGATGTCGAGCATCACCATGGCTCGCCCGTGTGTCTGACCAACTTTGTATGCCACAGTTCGGCGAAGATTAAATTGATTTCAAGTTTTCACGCATCGCTCATCTATGGCTTGATTGTGCTCTCATTTAGCGTGGTCACGTTCGTCGTCTATGCTGTCGACAAAAGATGTGCACAAGCAGATCGGAGGCGGGTTCCGGAAAATACGCTGCATCTGCTTTCACTGCTCGGCGGCTGGCCGGGGGCTTGGATCGCACAACGCGTTGTTCGGCACAAAACGAAGAAGCGTTCATTTCAAATCGTTTTCTTCTTGACCGTTGCGGCTCATCTATCGGCCGTCGGAACTCTGCTCTACTTGCGATTTTGGAAAGGTTGGTTCGCATAGTGGAAAGCTCAGGCAGCAGATTCCATTTGCAAACCGAAAAAACGCGTCAGTCACGGGATTCGAGCTTGGCCCAATATCGCTATTGATAGCTCTCTAGGATAAATTGGCTTTCCAAAATTGACCGGTGTGATCTGCCTGCGAGTACTCGGCAACGCTTCTTGCCAGACGCCTGATTCTGAAACATTGGTCCCAGCCTCAATTTCCCGCCACGGCTTCAATGGACCGACTTTCAGTTTCTCGCGAAGAGAACGCAAAGTTCTCGACATCAATCGCAGGGATCTTGATCGGTGCGAATATTAGCGGCGTCGCATTGAGCTATCTGTTGATGCTGTATTTGGCTAGGAGCCTTGCGCCGGAAGAGTTCGATGGTTTCGTTGGTGCGATTGCTGTGCTAATGATGTTTGGTGCCCTAAGCGAAGCAGGAGTCGGAAAGTACGCTTACAAACGGATCCCGTTGGCGGCTGAGGCTGAGGATCACAATCAACGCCATGCCTACGTGGTGTTTGCGGCTTGGATGGTGTTTTTTGTTAGTTCGCTGTTTGTCGCACTAGGGATTCTGTTGGAATCCAGTTTTGTTCGTGGTGCCGTCGAGATGACTTCGGTGACCGCGGTTCTGTTTATTCCCGCTATCGCCGGATGTGGTGTCGCAGTCGATCTATTGATCGCAAGTCGTTCTGCGGTAATCGGAACATTGATCGCGCGGTTGATGGTTCCGCTGGTCACGCTATCGCTAACGATTGCTGGCGTGATGTCGATCAAAAGATTCGACGGTACTGCTGCAGTGGTCTGCTTCGGAATCGGCAGCTCCGTCGGATTGGTTGTTTGCTATTGGCTTTTAAAAGGGCGGCAAGATTCACTGGGCCAAGAACCGACGGACACCAATTTCGCTGAAGAAGACTCAGGCGATCTCTCAATACCTGAAGCGTCCGAGTCAAGAAAGCTACGGCTTATTTGGCCAGAAGGGCTGAGCATCCGAAGGGCTGAATGGATCCATTGGACTTATCGAAGCCTGTCGTACTTTGCAATCGGATGTGCGGTCACATGGTTGTTCAAAGCACCTTTGGTCGTTCTGCACCACTTGCCACACTCTGCGGCAGAATTGGGTTTGTTGGCACCTGCGTTTGAAACGGGTTGCCTTGTGCTCCTGCTGTCGAAGTCCGCCGACAAATACTACTTTCCCATGCTGGCCGTCGCGATCGATACCGGGGATCTGAAATCTGACATGAAGTTGCGACGCCGCCGACAGGCGATTGTTGGCGGTGCGGCTTTGGTCTTTTGGGTGATCGTTTATCAATTAGGCGATTCGATCTTGTCACTTTTTGGATCACAATTCGTGCAGTCTCACACGGCCCTGATTTGGGTCGCGTCCGGAGCATGTGTCTGGACGTTGTTTTCGCTTTCGCCCACGGCATTGCTATTTATGCGACGTTCCAAGCAGTTGGCAGCGAACCTGCTGTTCCATTCGATCGCAATGGTGATCCTAATTCCGATCGCGTTCCGAGATTCCGGAAACGACGGTGTGGCCTGTGTCTTTGCGGTTTGTCTGGCTTCAGCAGCAACGATTGCAAAAATCCAAGAAGTCCACGCGTGGAAATCTCAACTCGCTATGTCAGCGACTGCTGTTCAAGCAAATTAGGTTCGGCACCAATGAGTGCAGCAAAGCATCGTGGCTAGACTTCGGCCAGTGGTTGCGTCGCATCGCCAAACTGTTCTCGCTTGACACCCATCACATTCATCATGCTGAGGTACAGACGGCACATCTGCCGATTTGGATTGTTGGCATAGTCAAGATTCTGGCCACCCTTAATTTTCCCGCCTCCGCCACCGATCATGACGACCGGCAAACGAGTCGCATCATGCTGTCCGTTCCGCATGCTTGAACAAAGCATCAGCATCGAATTGTCTAACAGCGTGCGATCACCTTCTTCGATCGCATCCATGCGTTGGGCCAAGTAACGCATCTGTTCGAGAAAGAACTGATTGACTTTTAACCAGTCCTCCGTGTCGCTGTGCGACAACAGGTGGTGGATCATGTAGTCCACCCCCAGATGTGGGAACCGCAATGTTCCGTGATCGTTGTTCAGTTTCAGCGTGCAAACACGTGTGGTGTCGGTTTGAAAGGCAAGCACGAGGATGTCGCACATCAATCGCATGTGATCGACGATGTCTTGCGGATAGCCATCAGCCGGTCTTGGCATGGTCGGCTTCTGCGATGTGGGACGCCAACCCTGCAATTCCCCAAGTCGACTTGCGCGATCCAAGCGGGTTTCCACCTCGCGTACCGAATGCAGATACTCGTCAAGCTTTTGCTGGTCACGATGACTGATTCCGCGGCGAAAGTCTTTCGCGTCTTCCAAAACGGCGTCAAGCACGCTTCTGTCACCCTGTTCGGCCGAGTCTTTGAACAGTTGATCGAATGCCAACGCTGGGTACACCTCCAACGGTGTCGGCGTTGTCGGGCTGCTCCACGAAATGTGTGAGCTGTACAACATCGAATAGTTTTTATGCACCGACGGGTTCGACTTTTCACATCCTAAAACCAGACTTGGGAGTTTGGTTTTCTTACCCACGTGCTGTGCGACCACTTGGTCAACGCTGGTCCCCGAGCGAATCTTTCCGCCAGATGAAAGCGGCGCTCCCGAGAGGAGGTTTCCCGTTTGTGAGCTGTGGATATTTCCCTTCAACGCTTCCGCATTATAAAGCCCATTGATGAACACCATGCGGTCGCGGTAGTCCACTAGCGGATGGAGGACGCGTCCGAGTTTCATCTCCGCTCCCTGCCCCTCGGCCCACCATTCGGTCGAATGGTAGCCGCATCCGGAGAACAGGATTGCCATTCGTGTCGGTGCACTTTCTGTTGACGCCGGTTGGGACGGATCGTCACTCCAAACCGAACGTGATTCCATCCATGGCAATGCCATGCTAACGCCCAGCCCACGCAACATCGCGCGGCGATCAAAGGAGACCTGTGACATGGTTCAATCCAAATAGGCGGGTGATTGAGGAGGGGAGAAATCTGCACATCGAATCTGTCGAAACGGCTGGCTGGTGACGATTGATTCTATCGCAACACGGAACCGGTAGTCATTGTTTTTCAGCCGTTGTTGCATCTCATCGAGCAGGACTTCGTCGGAAAGCTGGACTGCACGTCCCAGGGCAAATCCCAATAGTTTTCTGCAAAATTGACGAACGAAGGCGTCTCGACGATCATGAAGTAAGTATTCGCGAAGCCCATTGATTCCATCCATTGCCGTTCCATCGGCAGCGACAGTCGCGGTGTCGACGGGGATTGGCCTGAGGCGGCCTATCGCATCGTACTGTTCAAGCGCGAAACCGAATGGGTCGATCAGTTCATGGCATTTGGCGCATTGTGGTGCAGCACTGTGCTGTTCGATCAACTCTCGAGCGCTCAGGTCTTTAGGCAGCTCTTCGGGAAGTTGCGGAACATCTGCGGGTGGGCGAGGGAGGCGTTCGCCAAGCAACGTTTCGAAAACATAGTTGCCACGCAAGATTGGGCTTGTCCGTGACGCTCCGGACTGGCTCGCCAATACCGTCGCCATGGCAAGAATACCGCCACGTCCTTGTTTCTGGACGCCGTCAAGACGGACCCATCCGTCGGTGTCGATATCTTCGATCCCATAGTGGGCAGCGAGTGAACGATTGACATACGCATAGTCCGCATCAAGGATCTCCAAGATCGAACCGTTGTTTCGGAATAGGTGTTCGAAAAAGAGAATCGTTTCTTCGTACATGTCGTGTCGAAGTGACGCGAACTCGGGATAAAGCTTTTCGTTCTTGTCGTCGTTCTCGCTAAAGTTCCGTAGGTGCAGCCATTGGCAGGCAAACTGGATCGCAAGCCTGCGGGTTTTTTCATCCGATAGCAGGCGGTCGATTTCGGCCCCAAGAGTTGCTGGGTTGCTGAGTTCTCCTGCGTTTGCAGAACGCATTAGTTTTTCGTCTGGCATCGACGACCAAAAGAAAAAGCTAAGGCGATTGGCATATTCGATTGCAGACACGTCCGCGGTGCCCGAACCTTCGGGCTGAACTTCACGTCGATACAAAAATGCCGGAGAAGCGAAGATCCGCGTGAGCAGTAGCTCGATCGCTTTCTCATGCGGCAAGTCTTCACCACGCAGTGACTGGTAGAGTTCGCTTAGGCCCCGTTGCTCGGGTTCCGAAAGTGGCCGACGCCATGCTTGCGAAGCCAGACGCAACGCAGAATCCACTTGCAGCGGTTCGAGATCGATTTGACGTTGCCGAAACTCGTTTGCTCGGCGAACAACATCTGGTTTTAAAGGGTCCCAAACCTTGACTAGGTCCGGTCGATCTTGCGTCGCAAATTCTCGTAGCTGTTCGAATGCGACTTCATAACGCAGAGGTTCTTGCGCCACGAAAAGCATTTCATCCCACATCTGATCAAGCGTTTTCTTCTGCTGATCGTCAAGCATTAAACGCTGAAGGTCGTCGTCTTGACGATAGTACAAACTGAGCGTCACCACTTCGTCGACCGGGACGATTCGCGAATAACAAACCAGGGGAGGAAAGCAATCGCAGAATAGATCAAATGCGTCTCGAACCGATTGTTGTTTTTGTCCTCGGGGATGAACGAGCACTGGGGTGGCAAGTGGCAACGAATTTGAATTGTGCGCAGCTAGTGCGACTTCGATACAGACACTTCCTTCTTTGCCAGCGGCGTCATGAAGGACTGCGTCTAGCTGCAGCGTCCTGCCTTGCGCAATCGATTGGGGAATGGTGAATGCTAATTTGGCCGGTGCTTGAACCACCAAGTCGTTCTTTCCGATCCCTTCAAGAGATTCGGATGATCCAAACCGCGAATCCGGAATCGAACGCTCGATCAGCTCATTCAGATTCCTTTTCTCGCTATTGAGTTCATCCGCATGCTGTTGTAGCCACTGGATTGATGCAAGCGGAACATCGACATCATTTTCGATCGTGATTCGAGGATTGCGTAGGATCACGATATCGGAATCGCTACCGTCATTCGCATCGGAGATCGTCAAGTGAATAGCGATGTCGGATTCAGGTTCTGCCGGCAATGCAAAATTAACTGACTGGTTTGTCAGAACCGGTGAAACTCTTTCCATCCAACGTTTCGGTTTTCCATCGCCGCCGACATGACCGATTGAATTGAATCGGAAGGTCGCTTGTTGCAGTGCTTTGACGGTCTTCAAAACTTGGTCAACATCGGCCTCGGAAAACTGTTTTGCGATTTGATTGACGATCACCCCGTTTTGAGGGTCCGTTCTTGATAATCGAGCCCAAAGAAAACCGAGGTATTGCGGATTCAAACTGTGGTGATCAGCGATGTCAAGAATCGACTGCTCGCCGGCACGCAAGTCCGTTTGCGACGCTTTTAGTGCGTGCAGATACTTTGCATAAGGAATCGCACCGCCTTCGTTGGGCACAGACCCTGCGCCACTGACCTGCATTTCGACATTTGAAAACTCGGTGAAATTTAGGTAGAAGTCGCGGATATCTTGAACACGTTCGTCGGTCCAGTCGCGGCGTGAAGTGAACTCCGAAAAATCGATCCCTTGAGGCGTCAGGACGGCGTGGGACGCGATAAGTCTTGCCGCGTCTAAGTATTTCGATACCAATGCCGGAGACATCGCTTGAGCTTCGCCGGTATTGATAAAGCCTTCTCCTGCGGCACCATCGACGGGGAATTCCGCGGTCGGATTCAAACTGGAAACGCCTGTCAGGTCGCCGATGGTGTAGCGATATTCTTCATTGTTGAGACGTCGAAGCATCACCGGGCCAGGGTCGCCTGCATTAGCCTTTGCGGCGGATCGCAGATACTGTTCAACCCACGACAAGAGCAGTCGATGTTCGTCGTCGCTTAATGGTTCGGCATCTTTAGGAGGCATTTGATGACTGCGAATCATTGCTCGCGTCTTGACCCAAACGCTGTTCTCGCGTGAAACGTCTCGCGATTCATTGAACTGTGACAGGTCGATATCGGCTTCTGCATTGTCGCTTGAGTGACAGTCGATGCATGCACGATGAAGGATGGGGCGAATGTCGTGTGCAAAGTCCGGTAGGTCGGTCTGCGTTTCGTCAGCGATTGCCGTACTAGCGGAAAGGACTGCGGCGAACAGCAAAGTGATTTTGGCAAGTGGTGACATCGGACAACGGTAGATAGAAGTGTTGCGATGGGCGATCTGTTTCGACAATCGCGAACGCATCAAAAGAAAAACGCCGTGCATCATTATGCACGGCGCCGGCGTCGATGATGTTGTCGCCGAAGCGATATTCAGCAACAAGAGGAAAACAATTCAGCTGAATGTCTTACGCGGTGCCAAGATCCAGGCGGCCGTCGGAGTCACCGAATTGTGTGACGGGAACGCCCATCAGGTTTAACATCGAAACATAAAGGTTTGACATCGGTTGCTTTTCAGCTTGATAGTACCGGCCGGTTGTAACCTTTCCACCGCCGTGTCCCGCCATGATGACGGGAAGGTTTTCATGGGTGTGTCGGTTGCCGTCAGCGATCGCACCGCCGTAGATGATCATCGAATTGTGAAGCAGGCTATTCCCATCGACGTCTTCGGTCTGTCGCATCTTTTCAAGGAACCGTGCAAAGTGCTCGATGTAGAACTGGTCAATTCGAGCCACTTTTTCAGCGAGCTTTTCATCACGTTGGCTATGGGTTAGCCAGTGGTGTCCTTCGGGGATGCCCAGTTGCGGGAATGTCCGATTGCTACCGTCGTAGGCCAGCAACAATGTCGCGACTCGCGTCGAATCGGTTTGAAAAGCCAAGTGCAACATGTCGTACATCAGCGTCATGTAGTCGCCAAAGTCACGAGGGATTCCCGCGGGGGCGTCTTGGTCTGTTTCTGGAGGATCTTTGAAGCGTTCGGCGGCCTCGATGCGTCGTTCCATGTCACGGACGACCGAAAAGTATTCGTCAAATTTTCGGCTGTCGGCAGCAGCAAGCTGTCGTTGTACGTCGCGGCCTTCTTCTAAAACGAAATCGAGCACGCTCTTTTTCGTTGCTAATCGGGCTTCGTAGTTCTGCTTTCGATCGTTGGCAGTGCCCGCACCGAATAGTCTTTCGAACACAAGCCTGGGATTCGCTTCGGGCGTGACCGGAGTTGAGGGCGAACTCCACGCGAGGTTGTATTGGTATGCACACGCATATCCTGAGTCACAGCTGCCGGAGTTTCGGATCAGGTCCGATGTCAGCTCCAGCGATGGCATTCGGGTGACCGAACCGAAAGCTTGCGCGGCGACTTGGTCAACCGAGATCCCGCATTGGATGTCGCTGCCGGATGTCTTACGGGCTCGCAGGCCGGTTAGGAATGTGGCGTTTGCACGGGCATGGTCACCCGCCCCGTCTGGACCCGCCGTGGCATTGATATGGTCCAGGCCGCTGATCACTTGCAGATCCGATTTCAGCCCTTCGAGCGGCTTCATCGTTTCGTTGAGCTGGTAATCCTCTGTCGGGAACCAGTTTTCTTGCTGCACACCATTGGGAATCGACATGAATGCCATCCGCAGTGGTGCACCGGTGGAGGTGACTGCACCGGCGGAAGGAGTCGCTTCGAACGCCGCTGCACTGCTTGCCTTTAGCGAGACGAGTGCCGGCAACGCGACCGACAAGCCGCTTCCGCGCAGGAATCCACGTCGACTGAAAGTTGGTTTCTGTCCGTGACTCATGGCGACTCTCCACTCGCTTGAATTTCGTTTGATGAAATGGTTTGTTGATCTGTGCTGGTCAGTCGTTGTTTTTGAAATGGCGCCGACTCGATCACCGCTTTGACCAGGACACTAAATTTGCCATCGTTCTGCCGAAGCTTTTCAACGATTTGGTCCACGGTGTGTTCGTCGGTGTATTCCATACCGCGTCCAATGGCGAACACCAAAAGCTTTTCCGTAACGCAGCGATAGAAATCGTCCGCATGATTTTCACGTAACAGCTTTTTTAGCTCGCGAATATCGCTAAACGTTTCTCCGGTGACCAATTCACCTTGGGGTTCGATGGGTGATCCGTTATCGGAATCTCTCCACATTCCTAGGGCGTCAAAGTTTTCCAGAGCGAGACCGATCGGGTCCATTCGCGCGTGGCACGAAGCACATAACGCGTCTTCACGGTGGACCGCCAATAGTTCACGCAAGGTCGGTTCGCGTCCGTCGAAGCGATCCGCTGATTCCTCCAGTTCGGGTACGACACCCGGTGCCGGTGGGGCGGGGGTACCCAAAATGTTATCGAGGATAAATAGCCCGCGTTTGACAGGTGAGGTGCGTGTCGGATTGGAAGTCACCATCAACATGGAAGCTTGCGTCAGCAATCCGCCTCGGGGGCTGTCTTCTGGCAGTTCGACACGACGCATCTTTTCACCTTTGACGCCTTCGATGCCATAGTGGTCCGCCAGTTTCGGATCCAGGAACGTGTAGTCACAGTCCAGCAGATCCAACAGGCTGACTTCGTTGCGGATGACGTATTCGACGAATTCCTCTGTCTCGCGCCGGATCGAACGTTTTAGGTCATCGTCAATGCGGTCGACTTGTCGTCGGATTTCGCGGAAGCGGTCCAGCTTGGCTTGGTCTTCATCGGACATCTCTCCCCGTCGCCGAAAGAATCCACGGGGCAGCGTTTTGAACCATTCACGAAGCTCTTCGAGTTCTTCCGAATAGCCGAGGATCACGTTCGCATCAACATTGGCATTGACGACGTCTCGCGTTCGCAACCATTGTCCGACAAAGTTTCGGATAAAGGCGTCGGCCCGTTTGTCAGCCAACATTCGGTCGACTTGCGACTCCAGGTTTTCACGCAGTTTTCCTTGTTCGGCCAGCTCAACCAGTTCGTTATCCGGCATCGAAGACCACAGAAAGTACGACAGCCGTGAGGCGAGCGAAAGTTCGTCGACCAACGCATATCGCGAAGACGGATCGTCCGAAGCTGCCGATTCAATTCGAAACAGGAATCGCGGCGATGCCAGGACGGCGACGATCGCTCGACTGATGCCGGATTCGAAAGTTGTCTCGGGCTGCGAGTAGACTGCTTCGGCTAGGCTGACCAGTCGATCGACCGTCTTGCGATCGACTTTGCCTCGGAAGGCGCGAGTTGCAAACCGTTCTAAAACTTCCGCCGCATATTGCCGTCGTTCCTCGGCTCCTTCTGGTGGTGAGTCACGAGTGAAAAAACGATCGTAATTTTGCGGGTGGACTAGCTCCTGGGTATCCAAGGGGCCTTCGATGCTGACACGATAGATTTCGAAATGAACGTGCGTGTTGCCTTCATCTTCGAGGTCATCTTCGTCGCTCGCATTGACGATCGGTTCGATTTGGAACGAGATCTTGTGATCGCCCGCATCCCAATCTTTGACCGAATCGAATTCCGTTAGCTTGTTTTCGTCCCAACCCAATTCGGACTCAAAGGCGAGTTCGTCGTCGATGCGGCAGATGACTTTGTAGCGAGCCGGGTCGAATTCGAAGGAACCGTGTTGCTTCGTTCCGATCGAAACGTTGTAGCGGCCGTTGTCTTTGATCGCGAATTGTCGGCTGACCGTTGTTTCTTTCTTTCCGTCAAGCGATCGCCCGTTGCGATTTGATCCTTTGTCGGAAGTCGTGAAGTCATGCCCGCGAAAGTCTTGTCTGGGAATGATTTTCGTAACGCGGGGTACGGCGCGTTCGGTAATCATTTCAGCCGCTTGAAGGTATTTGTCCAGCAGCAATGGCGAAACCATTAAGGCATCGGCGACGTTGTCAAAACCGTGACCTGAATCATCTGGTGGAAACAATAAGGTCTCGTCAAAGTCCACACCCATCAAAGATCGAACGGTGTTGCCGTATTCTTGGCGGTTCATCCGTCGAACGGTGATCGGTCCTGGATCGGGGTTTTCGGGGTCAATACCGAACGGTCCAAACTTGATCCAGCGATTGACCCGTGCGAGTTCCTCCGGCTTCAGCTTCGGAGATCCAACGGGAGGCATCACACCGGCGCGAAGATTTTTGACAACGTTCCACCACAGTTCTGGATCGGCGTTTGCTTCTTCGCCGGACGAGAATTGGTCGAGGACGAAGTTGCCTTCTCGTTCGCCATAGCCGTGGCAGTCGTAGCAGTAGTTCTGCAGAATCGGAACAATATCGCTTTCGTATGCCGCGATCGGATCCGATTCGATCGACGGCAATTCACCCGCGACACCACATTGTGGTTCGGTTGCAAACCATGTCATTGCGACTGCGGCCGCGATGGTAAATCGACTCATTCGCGATTCCATTTGCCGAAGGACCCAAGGTCGCTGAATTCGAACAATCGATTTCATCAGATTCAAGGCAGGGTAGGGTGGGTTCTGAGGTCATCCCAGAATTGGGTGGGGCGGCACCATTTAAACACAAAATATTGGCCGATGTTACGGCAAAATCATGCTCAAGACGGCAAACCGGACGCCATAGCATAAAATCGTTCGGTTGCGGTGACAAACGTGGTTTCTTCTATGCCGGAGAAATTAACAAGTCACCGATTCGCATGAGGCGAGCTGATCGGAAGCAACTTCATCGGAAGCTGCTAAATTGCAGTAGGAAGGACGCGAGCCCGACGTTTCATGGAGATAAGAATGGACGACTTGATTGTCTTCAACCAAGAATACGCCAGGCATCTGAAATCCGTCTCCCACCAGCTTTCCAAATCCATGACGATTTAGAATCGCAGCCTGGAAGCCCCGCCACCATACCGATGGCGGAACGAGTTGGTTGATACCACCACGTTGCAGGCCATATGCCTGATATAGATGACAATCGGGATCGCTGATCCGATGAACATCTGCAAGCCCGTAGGATGCGAATAGCTGTCCGTTGGATTGATTGTCCCCCATATGAACCAGAACAATTGTCACGCCCGACTTTTCGATCTGCTCTCGCTGTTCACTGATGTCGCCAAGTGCCTCACGACAGAAAGTGCAGCCCGCATGTCTTAGAAAAACTACCAAAACCGGTCGCTTTGCTGATAAAGACCCGATCGTTTCTCCATGCTGCGATTGGTAGTGCACGTTCAGTTCCTGCATGGTTCCGTTGGTCGGACCCGCCTCTGGACGATTTGCAATATCAAATGCCATGAACAAAATTGCAGCGAATGGAAAGAGCCAAATCAGATCATTGAATATGGTCAACAAGACCCAGTCCATTGACAGAGAACCGGTGGCAAGGTTCCAAGCGATACCGATCGGACCGAAGACTTTTCCTAGAAAGCCGACGAAGACGATGGGCCAGTGTCGGACCGGATCGCGCGACGCGATCGCATATCCGACGCCATAGACCCCCACAATCATCCCCACGCATTGCCAAATGAAGGGGTAAGTTGGAATTTCCAATTCCGCCCAATTGAAGAAATCGTCCGGGCGAAGCACCACCCAGGTCCCCCAAGCCAAGTTGTAAACCGCAGCAGCGATCAAAACCGATTTTGCCCAACTGGCGGATTTGTCTTGTCGTGCAATCGGACGTGTTTGATTCGGATTCAAGGCATAGCTCGATTCGAGGGGGCTCTGTCAAACAGGGTTGCTGCGTCAGCCACTATTAACCGCGTATCTTCTAATTGCAAAACAGGAATTCTATCCTCGAAAGTCCAGGCTGACGAATCAGCAAATCGCCAGTCGACTAGATTGTCGCGGCGGATTGTCATTGCGAAGAAGCATGCATAGGCTGACCGGAACGCGACGATGTTCGGTGGAAGTCTTTGTCACAGAATTGTTGCGAAAGCGTTTGCGGCATTTCCGAAGTCCGCATCTGCCCTAGTGCTTCGTTCCAACTCGATTTTAGGATTAGCCGTATGGCGGCAGCCACGGTTTGAGTGCAATAACCGGGGCTAACGCCCGTCGGCTGATAGTCCGAACAAAACACCTTCAAGATCTTGCTTCATGTTGGCACATTCCATTGAACATCGCGTCCGCTACGATGAGTGTGATCCGATGGGGTTTGTTCATCACAGTGTCTACCTCCAGTATTTTGAAATTGGACGCACCGAATTGCTGCGTGCAAGCGGAGGCCGGTATCGTGATATGGAAGACGAGGGCCTGTTAGTTGTCGTTGTTAACGTCAACTGTCGTTACCACAGGCCTGCAAAATATGATGACCTCGTTCAGATCGAGACTCGGATCGCGAAAGTAACGGCTGGGAAAATCATCCACGAATATCTCGTTTCACGCGAAGGCGAGAAACTGGTCTCAGCCGAAGTCACCTTGGCCGTCATCGATCGGCAGGGTCAGGTTCAACGTGTCCCGCAAAGCCTGCGTGACCAGTATCAGCAAGATCAAGAAGCGTCATCCTGAGGTCGCGATCGCGGACTGTGATTTCGCTAGTGCCCGTCGTGCGATCATGCGTTTGACGACAACGTCAACGATGACGCCTGCAAGAATCACGATTCCGATGATCGCAAATTCAAGCTTGGTGCTGATACCCAAAATGTTGATCGCGTTGTAAAGCACACGCATCACCGCGGCACCGATCACAACGCCTAGGATATTGCCTTCACCGCCACGCAAGCTACAACCGCCCAGCACCGCTGCCGCGATGGCGTAAAGTTCATAGAATTCGCCAAACCCCGACGGTTGGACGGAGTTTACGTCCAGCGAAAACAGAATGCCTCCCAGGCCTGCCGCCAGTGAGCAGAGGACATAAGCGACAACGACCATTCGCTTGGTGTTGATCCCGCTGTACCGTGCCGCTTCTTCGTTGCTGCCCAGTGCCAGCAGATAGCGGCCGTAAACGGTGCGATTGAGGAATACGCTTGCCAAGAACGCAAGCCCGATCATCAGCAACATGGGAGTCGGGACCATCGTCGTGACCAAGTCTGTTTGGCCAAGCAACGCGAGCACTCCGAAAACAATCATAGGCAGCGCAAGTGACCGACTGGTGGCGTTTGACGAGCTTCCTGATTGGATCATCCAGCCGATCGATCCGATCACCATCGCGACGACGAAAAACTCGATCAGCATCACTGCGGTTTTCAATGTCCCACCCGTGATCGTGACTGCTCCGACACGCCACATGTCTTCCGGTGCGGCGTCGCGAAACAACGGCACGACAAACCAAATGCTTAGCCCCAGCAATACCAACGATACCAAAACGGAAATTAACGGCCCGGTGATTCGTTTTGCGTTCGTCTTGAATGCAGCTCCGACGAATGCGATCAATGCGGGAATGAACAGCAGCGTCGCCGCGTACTGCATGATCATCGCTGGCAGTTTGGTTCCGTCCGGTGTCGCGGTGACCCGAATGCCGCGAATCTGATACTCCCCAATAGGCAGTAGGACGGGGCCTTCGCCCGTTTCCCAACCGAGCCAAAAACGCGAACTCCCCGTGATGGCGAGAAACAATCCGACTAGTGGCAGCGACCAGCGCTGGATCTGATTGGAAACCGAGGAAGCGTCAGGTCTCGGAACGAAACGGAATGCTTTCCAGATGCCAACAACCAGCAAGGCAATACCGAGGATCGCTAGCATGGTTGCCCAGCTAGCAGGTTTGCCCGTTGCCAGCAAACGCAAGCTGTTGTCATAGCTTTGACCGTACCCCAACGTCTGGTCATCGGTCAGCCATCTTGAAAAGCCTCGATAGAAAAGCAGCCCGCAAAGGGTGACCACAAATGGTTGTAGATCCAGCCTGGTAATCAACAACCCATGCAGTAATCCGATTGCGGCGGAAACGACAAGTACCGTGGCGATGGATGCCAACGGCGATAGTCCATGGTCCACGACCAGCATCGGAAGTAGGCATGCGACGAGACCGACGACGGATCCGATCGATAGATCAATACCTCCGGTAATGATCACGAACGAGACTCCGATCGACAGGATGCCAAACAAGGCGCTCCAACGCGTGATGTTGTTCAGGTTGCCCTGTCCAACAAAACTGTCGTTCAAAATTGTCGTGAACAAGCAGACGAAGATCAGCAGTCCAAAGATTCCAAGCACTTTATTCATCTGATACTCCGACGCTGACACCTGTTGCCAAATTCATGATGCGTTCTTCGGTAATTTCTTCGCCGGATAAATCGCCAGTCATCTTTCCTTCGTGCATGACCAATGTGCGGTCACTCAGGGCAATGATTTCTTCCATCTCGCTAGAAACGAATAAGACTGCCAGGCCCTCAGATGCGAGCGATTCCATCAGTCGATAGATTTCTTCTTTGGCACCGATATCGATACCACGTGTCGGCTCATCAAGCATGAGTACCTTGGGACGCAATGCCAGCCATTTCCCCAGCACCACTTTCTGTTGATTGCCGCCAGACAGGTAGCGAACGACCTGTTCCGACGAAGGCGTCTTGATTGCCAATCGGTCAATCGAACCATCGGTGTCGGTGGTTTCTTGTTGAAAGTTGATCCACAGACCCGATCGAGCGTGTTCTTTGATGCTTGCCAGCGAGATGTTCGGTTTGACACCGAAGTCGATGACCAAGCCTTGTGTTTTTCGGTCTTCTGGGACCAGTCCTAATCCATTTCCAATGGCATCCGATGGCGAATTGATGCGGACCTCTTTGCCATCGACTTCAATTTTGCCGCCAAGGGATTCCGTCACACCAAAGAGACAACGTAGCAGTTCGCTGCGTCCTGCGCCGACAAGCCCGGCAATCCCAAGCAGTTCACCTGGACGGATATCAAAACTGATCTTTTCTGTCGGGTGCTCTGGGACGATAAAGTCTTTGACTGAAAGCACCGCCGGACGATCGTTTAATTCGGCGCGCTGGGTGCGATTGTAGAAACGCGAAACGTCACGCCCGACCATGCGGCTGACCATCGCGTCGTGGGTGATTTCGTCGTGGTTCAAGTTGCCTGCGTTTTCTCCATCACGCATCACGACGACTCGATCGGCTAGACGTTCGACTTCGGCCAAACGGTGTGAGATGTAGATCACACTCACCCCGCGATCACGAAGTGCTTCGACGACTTCGAACAGTGCTTCGGCTTCACGCTGCGAAAGACTGCTGGTCGGTTCATCCATAATCAGGACGCGAGCATCAATGGAAAGCGCCTTTGCGATTTCCACCATCTGCTGTTTACCGATCGTCAGTCCTCGCAAAAGGGTTTGTGGTGAAACGTCAAGGCCGACGTCGTCAAGATAGCGTTTTGCCTGCTCGTTGATTTTCGAGCGATGGATCAAGCCAAATCGAGTCGGCTCGCGACCCAAAAAGATATTGGCACCGACCGTCAAGTTCTCAGCGAGGTTCAACTCTTGATGGATCAGCGCGATGCCCCGGTCGATCGCGTCCGATACACCAGAAAAGTCCACCGGTTTGCCGTCGATTAGAATCTCGCCCGAGTCTGCAGGTTGCACACCGGCGAGGATCTTCATCAAAGTGCTCTTTCCGGCACCGTTTTCCCCTACGATCGCAAGGACTTCACCGCGATTGAGTTGCAGATCGACTTGGTGCAACGCGCGCACACCGGGAAATCGTTTGCTCAACGAACGCACTTCCAACAGCGGCGTCTGTGACTCCGGCATGTCTGGTTGGTCGACGTTTCTTTGATCGTTCACGGGACGCTGTGTTAAGTGCAAGTCTGAGAAGTAGGCATCACGCGATAGGGCGTGCACGTCATTTGCTGTCCCATCCGAAGTCGCATTGGCCACGTACGGCGTATCCTTGTCTTCGCCTAAGGTCTGTCCGATGCCGTTGGATGATTGTTCCGGCAGGCCGATTTGTGGCTATCGATTTTTGACGAGGAAGAAGCAACGCATGGACTGGCAGGTTCTTTCCTACTTTGCCCCTGCCTCATCTCCGGTCAACGATTTCAACTCGTCCCAGAACTCTTGCACGTTGTCTTGGCGGATTGACCGAGCGGGAATGTCAAGGAACCCTCCTTCGGGAAGCGCTGTTTCGTCGCCCGCGGCGAGCTTCGACAGCATCTCGACAGACTTGTATCCATATTGATATGGGTTCTGAACGATCGTGCCGTGGCAATCACCGCTAACGATGGCTTGCAAAGTTCGGTCGTCTTCGTCGAAACCAACCACTTTGATTTCACCGAGTTTTCCTGCGCCGCTGATGGCTTCCAGAATGTTGGGTGGGTTGTAAGCGAACAGTCCGACCATGCAACCGATCTCGGGATACTTGACAATGGCATCTTCCGCCAAACTCTTTGCCTTGGCGAAGTCGAAATCGTCTGTACGTGTATCAAGGATTCTGTACTTGTCGCCTTTCAAAACCGCATCGGCCGCATCAAACGCTCGTTTGGGATCGTTAGAGCGATCGAGCAGTTCATCAATCACGCCTTGTCGTCGCTGGTCGGCATTGAGTTGCCCAAGTCGTCCGACGAAGATCATGACATCGCCGCCATCGGGCAAAGCTTCTTTGACGAGCTTGCCGCACATGCGTCCGGCGTCATAGTTGTTCATTCCGATGTAAGCCAATCGATTGGCGTCGGGCGCGTCGGAGTCTTGGGTGATCAAATTCGTTGATGCGGCAACTTCATTAAGAATGCTAGTTTGGTTTGCAGGGTCGATCGGGCTAACAGCGACGCCGTCAACGCCCAAGGAAATCAGCTCTTCTAAGGTTCGCTTCTGGTCCGCGGCTCCATCGGGCATGCGGATGGTGCATTCAACACCAAGGTCGCGGGCAGCTGCTTTGCATCCAGCTTCGGCGATCACCCAAAATGAAGCGATACCGTTGGTGACATAAGCCACTTTGATGTCGTCCCCATCGGCTTTTTTGATCGCGTTGGCCGCGTTCGTTTCGGCGAGTTCATTCTCTTGGTTGGAATCAACTTTTTCGATCTTGCAGCCGACTGCCATAGCCGCAACCAGAGCGATCAGCGACACGCGACCTGCCCACGATGAAGCACCGGCAATTGAATGGCGACGGAAAAACCTCAGACAGTTGCTCATGGCAGAAACCGAAACGGGGGGATGGCAGTGTGGCTGGGAAAGCCAGATTAACGGTGGCTTAAAGTGGCTTTTGGCAACCAAGCAGTGTAAGTGGGGAAACATTGTCCCGCAAGCGAACTGCCGCAGTCGGCGGGGCACCAATCCGGACCAGCCGCATAGGCTGCAAAGTCAATCCCGTCGGCAAAGTCACTGAGGACCGCAAAGTCAGAGAACCGTGATGGCAAAGTCCACCAGCGTTCCGCAACCGGCTGATGCGTTGAGGTTTAGCCAGTCGATATCGACACCCTAACGAGAGATCACTTTTCGCTCCGCAACCCCCTGGAAGCGAACGCGATTGATTCGTTGATCCCGGATACTGCGCAGACGCTGTAGAGTCGAGTTGAGTTTTCACACGGAATTGCCGTGGGACTCAAACGCCAAGTGAAATGCCCCGCACCATTTTGTTCGCAGGGAAAATCATCAGACGTCGACAGCGGCTAGAACACCAATCGCAACTCCCTGTTGGATAGCTCGGGGTACGGATCGGAAATCAATCGAATCATCCTCAACGCAGATAACGCAAGAGACCTAGGCCGTGAGTTCCACATCCCAAAATAGCAGTCATGCGATGGGGCCATCCCATTTCGCAACAGCGACAGCAACGGCTTACCGTCAAGCGAAACGCCCTTCCGAAGGCGTGGAGAGCATTGCGTATCGGCCGATGGAGGACGATGCTTTCGAAACGGTTTCGCGTCTGATTAGTGAGACTGCCCATGACATCCGTGCCCCGTTGTCGACGATCCGCGAGGCGGTGCGACTGGTCCGCGATGGAGACCTGGGACGCCTATCCCGAAGTCAACAAGAATGCTTAAGCGCGGCGATTGACCAGTGCAACTGCGCCAATCAGATGCTTGACGAGATGGTCCAATCTCGGCGCTTTGAAACCGGATTCGGGAATGTCTGTCGCACCTGGATCTCGATCGACCAGATTCGCCAGCAAGTCGAAGCGACGCTGCAACCTTGGGCGCTGCCTCGTGAGATCAAGCTGCTCTGGGATGGGCCGTTCGGACAGGACGTGCAGATTTATGCCGATCCAGTTTTGCTGCGTCGTTTGATCGTAAACTTGGCCAACAACGCGATTCGGGTCACCTCGGCCAACCAAGCTGTCTTGATTCGCGCGAACCGAGCCTACAATTCGCAGATGATGAATTGGTCCATCGTCGATCAAGGTCGTGGAATCACACCCCATGACTTGGAGATGATCGCGACCGGTCGTGCACCTACGCAAAGCGTGGGAGGCCTGGGGCTGCTGATTTGCCGACAGCTCGCAGCGGCACATTTTTCAAAGTTGCGAATCGAATCACGCGTCGGGACCGGTACCGCGGCAAGCTTTCAAACTCCTATGGGTGGCCCTTCGTCTGTCGCGGCAAACTTTGCACTTTGGCGAACCCAGTTAACGAAGACTCCGCCAAGCAATATCATGGAACAGGACGAGATGGTTTATCCAGTCGCCCCTGTTGGCACGCCCATCGAAAGGCAGTCCGCCGGAAACCGATCAAAACGCCCCGAGTCGATCGCCGCCCCTCGTCGAGTCAGAATCGACGTGCCCTCCCAGGCGGTCGACCTTGGCGTTGGGAACGTCAGCCCCGTTTTCCCGCATCACGTTTTCCTAACAACGGTCTCGGTCGGGGCCGCGGTAGCCGTCACCGCAGTTGGCGATTTTGAAAAGTTGTTGCAACGATCGCTGCGTGTGACCGAAATGGCGTATCGAACCGGCGGACGAAGTTGGGTGATCGCCTTCGATGCGGACGCAAACGCCGCTCAGGCACGTCGAAGCGATATAGAGCGGCTGGCAGAAATGGAAGAGCTTAACACGCTACGTTTGCGTTGGAGCAACGGTGTCGTGATCAGCAGCGCAATTACGGATGAATTGGCCGTCAAGATGTCATCGATGTTGGCTGACATGATGGTCCGGCAGACGCTCTATGACAGCCAGCAAGCGGTCACGGATCCGAATACGGATCTGGATGGAAATCCGGTCACGGGTGAATCGACCATTCCGTCAAGCCGGCTGCAACGCGAAGTCAACTATCTGCGTGGCCAATGGATGTAACAGCTGAATTGTTTTCAGCTGTTACTACTCGCTCGTTGAAACAGCCATGTAGTTCACCATTGTCGCCCTTCACTCCGTGAAGGTACTGTTCCAGCCGCACAAGCCAACTTCGCAGAAAACAAAACCTGACGATCAACAAGTCGTTGAGCTTCACTTGCGAATCTACTTTAAAGCTGGCCTCCGCCAACGGTGCCTCGTTCCCCTTCTTTTGGAACGTGTGAAACTGGTCTCCCGCGTCGAATGTCTTCTGCAATCGATACAGTTTGACATCGCGATGCCACGATCATGATCTGCGATTGGCGAATATGCGGATCATGAGGGTTTCGCTGCCCCTCCCTGCCGATAGAAAACCACTGTCAGATGGTTTGTCTAGGAATCAGGCGGGTAGAGATCAGCAATGGGTCGGCATTTCTTTTCGTTCAAGCACGAAGCTGTGAAAACGCTGTTTGTCACCGGCGTTGCTGCACTTTTGAATAACGGATGTGCACGCTCGACTTATCGGCAAGCGGCCGATCGCGAGGCCTATTGCTTGATCAATAGCCGCCAAGCTGACAACCGGTGGGATATTCCGAATCGCGCTGTTGAGCCAGACCGGCAATCCAGGATGTATCTTGCCGCCGAAAGGGACTGCGCTCCGAAGCCACCAGACGATCAAGGTGCGCATCGATACATGGTGCAGCCGGATTGCAAAAATTTGCCTTACTACGAAAAGATCGCCACGCGGCATTCTGTCGAGAACCCGATTTGGTTGGACTACCTTCCCCAATCTGAAAATGGGCAAATCGATCTAACGCAGCCGTTGGTGATCGACTTGGCTTTGCTGCACAGTCGGGATTATCAAAGCGAATTTGAACAGGTCTATCTACGAGCTTTGGAGCTTTCGATCAATCGGTTTGAATTCGACTCGCAGTGGTTCGGCGGCGTGGGGCTGGGATATGAAGCCGATGGTGAAGACCTTGGTAACAATCGATTGCTGGGGATTTCGGATCGCTTGGGTTTTCAGCGCAACCTTGCCGGTGGCGGTCAATTTGCGACAAGCGTGCTGAACTCGATCACGTGGAACTTTCCTGGCAACACGGTTCAGCAGGGATCGGCAGCGATCGTATCGACGTTTACACAGCCTTTGCTGCGTGGCGCGTTTCGCCATGTCCGTCTTGAAAACTTGACCCAGGCGGAGCGTGACTTGCTCTATCAAGTCCGCGACTTCGCTCGGTTTCGTCGATTATTCTATGTGGAATTAACCGAGCAGTATCTCGGTCTATTGACGCAAACTCAGGCGATCCGAAATACCGAGAACAACGTCAGTAATCTACGACAGAACCTTGCCGAACACGAGTTCTACGAACAACTAGAAACGGTATCGCAAGTCCAGGTCGACCAAGTCTTTCAGCAATATCAAAACGGTCGCCGTTCGCTCCTGTCTGCTCAGCAAGAACTGATTCGGCAGCAGGACAGTTTAAAGTTTTCGATCGGTCTACCAGCCTGGGTATCGTTCGACATTGATGAATCATTGCTAAAGCCCTTCGAACTGGTCGATCCGATGGTCGAGTCGCTTCAAAAGGATGCGCAGCAGCTTTTCATCGATTTGGTTCAATTCCTTCCGCCAAGCCAGGCGCCCGCAGAACTGCTTCGCTTGCACTTCCAACAGTATCAAGAGATTCATCGGCAGACATTGGAAGTCTTACCCGCGATCGAAGCGGACTTGGTCCGGTGGCAACAACGTTTGGAATCCACCGATCAGTCTTCGTTTTCAGACGATGACCGGTTGGATTTTGAGCAGCAGAAGGAACTTGCCGAGCGTATCGCGGGAAGCCTTGCAGAATTGCGGCAGGATTTTGCAGCTCGATCTTCGTTTGACAATGACGTCTTGGAAAAGCTGCAAAACTACGAAACCAATCCGCCGCGTGCGGATGCCGAAGAAGATCGGAAAACTTTCGAGGAGATTCTGCAGGGCTTTGATTCACTGGAAGATGTCTCGATCGAAGACATCTTACCCAATGACGACGACAACACCGCGATCGTCGCATGGAAAGCCGTGTCCGAGGCGATCGGTAGAAAGCTGCGTGAAGAGATCGCAGAAATCTATGTCGCGCAGTCGCAGATCCGTTTGTTCCTGATCGATATCGAGCCTTTCACGATCCCCTCGGAAAATGCGATCTCCTTCGCGTTGCAAAATCGATTGGATTTGATGAACTCGAAAGCGAATGTGATGGATCAATTCCGCAAGGTCGAAGTCGCCGCCGACGCTTTGGAAAGTGACCTTAGCGTGACCGGTCAAGTCGCCATCGGTAGCGACTCGGATTCCAACAATCCCTTCAAGCTGGATAGCGCGAACAACCAATACCAGCTCGGCGTTCAGTTTGATGGCCCGCTCAACCGTCGACAGGAACGCAATAGCTACCGCGCCAGTCAAATCGCTTATCAGAGCGCCATTCGTTCGTTTATTGGTGACAAAGATGTGATCGCGAATGAGGTCCGGCAAATCCTAAGACAGCTGGAGTTCAGCCGGCTCAGTTTCCAAATCGCACGGCAACAGGTCTTCGCGGCAACGCGTCAAGTTGACCAAGCACAGATTGACCTTCGTCAAAGTCGAGCCGCAGATGCAAACTTGACAATCATTTTGCTGCAAGCTCTCGATGGAATGCTGAATGCAAAGAACAGTTTGGTGCGCAGCTGGATCGACTATCGAATCCAAAAGATGCGCCTCTTCGCGGCTTTGGAGATGCTGTACTTGGATCAAAATGGCCAGTGGATCAATGAGGATTCCGGATTGAAGGACCTGTTGGACTACAAGGCAATCGATACGGAATATTTTCCGTTGAGGTGGATTGCCGAAGGTGACTCCAATTCCGTTCGGGAACAGTTGGCACCATCGGCGCCTGATCCCGTTCTCGGCGAAGACAGCATGAACGGGGCGGCCGAAGAATTGGAACTAATCGAAGCCGAGATATTGCTTCCACCGGCAAACCAAGGTCCTGCCAGCGAAGCTTTGCCGGAGTAGCGGTTGGATTCACTTTGCTGCTACCGGACGTTTCTAGGGCGTTACGCGTGTTCAATGGCGAAGTCCTCGGACCTAGGTTAGACTGAAAGTCGAGAATTTTAGACAAAAGGTCTCGTTTCGAGACTCTGTCTTGAAGTCGCCGAACTTCAGCCATCGTTATGAAAAGAATTGCCAGCTACATCTTTATCGCTCTGATCCTAGGGACCATCGGTTTCGCTGCCATGCGGATGCCGGGTTTGTTGGGCAGTCGCGAATCCGATTCCGAAGCAGACGCGACCTATGTCGTCCAACGAAGGACGATCGAAGACCGCGTTGTCGAACGGGGCACCATCGAGAGTCAGAAAACGGTGTACGGGAAATGTGAGATCCCGGGACGCAATAAAATCACGTTCATCGTGCCCGAAGGATCACGCGTCAAAAAAGGCGACAAGGTTGCTGCGTTTGAGACGACCGAAATCGACAAAGACATCAAAGAAAAAGAAGTCGAGATCAACGAAGCGAAGGGTAAACACGCCGAAGCGATTCAGTCGCTTTCGATCAAAGAGGATGAAAACGCGACCAACATCGCAGCTGCACAGCTGGCTTTCGACATCGCCGAAATCGATTTGAAAAAATACCGGATGGGTGATTTCGAATCCGAAAAGGCTGATTTGAACCGAGCAATTAAAGAAGCCGAAGCAGAACTGGAAAAGGTGCGCGACGAGAAAAACAACATCGAGATTCTGGTCAAAAAAGGTTATCGGACGCCGCAGCAGTTACTCGAATATCAGCTCCGCGAACAGAACTACCAGTTTCAAGTCGAACGCGACAAACAGAAACTGAAGGTGCTCGTCACCTATGACCGTGAAAAGAAACTGATCGAGTTCGGCGGAAAGGTCGAAGAGACAAAGCTCAAGCTGGAACGGTCTAAAAAGACTGCCAAAGCTGAAACGCTAAAAGCACAGGCTGCGATCGACAATGCTGCATCTGCGGTTCAAATCCTTGAGCAACAGCTAGAAGAGTTACAGAAGCTGCTGACGAAATGCACTCTAATTGCTGAGCAAGACGGAACGGTTGCCTATGCCAACGAACGCTGGTACGACGCATCCGAAAGGATTCGTGAAGGCACCGAGCTCTATTCGGGACGGAACGTCTACTACTTGCCTGACATGAGTCGTATGCAAGTCAAAGCAAACGTGCATGAGTCGGTCGTTGATAAAATCAAAGTCGAGCAAACGACGGACATTCGTCTGGATGCGTTTTCGGATCGCAAGTTGGCCGGTCGCGTTAGCAAAGTGGCAGGAATGGCAGCGAGTAGCTATTCCAGTGTCCAGAATTATGAAACCATTATCGTGATCGATTCGCTGCCCGAAGATCTGGATATCAAGCCGGGCATGACAGCCGAAGTCAACATTTTGGTCGGGACATACAAAGACGTCATTTCAGTTCCAGTCGGCGCCGTCACCGAACACTTTGAACAGGCATACGTGTATGTGAGCGCTGGCGGAACCGTCGAGCGTCGTCCGGTCGAAACGGGACGCAGCACACACTCGTTTATCGAGATCACTGAAGGACTTGACGAAGGCGAAGTCGTCATGCTTGATGCCTACCAACGTGGTATCGAGGACTTTGCCGATGCTGAAGAGGAAGCTGGGGCAACTGGAACGCCACCGGCTGGGGCTCAGCAGTCCTGATGCGAGCCATGTTTGACCGCTATCGAGCTATTTTTCGCACGTCCATTCGCGGCGTGCTGATGCACAAGCTCCGTTCCTTGCTAACCGTGTTAGGATTGGTGTTCGGCGTTGCGAGCGTGATTGTGATGTTGGCGGTCGCCGAAGGAGCCAGTCGTCAGGCCCAAGCACAGATTGAAGCACTTGGGGTCAGCAACGTCATACTGCGAAGCAAGCAGCCAAGCAGCAGCGAATCCGAAATCAACTTTCGTTCTTTCGAACAAGATTTCGGTTTGACTTATGACGACTTGCGACGCATTGACGAAACAATCGATTCGGCAACCAACATTACCCCGCTGCGCGAGTTTCGACAGGAAGCTCGCTACGCCGATCAAACCGTCGACGCGAGGATCGTTGGCGTTTATCCGAGTTACTTTGAAACAAGCAAAATCGAAGTGGTGTTGGGTCGACCGATCGAGCCCTCCGACCTGAAGCTTCGTTCGAACGTTTGTGTCGTCGGCGAAGACATCGCAAGGAATGTGTTTCGTGGTAAATCACCGCTTGGAAAGTCAATCCAAGTCGACAACACGCACTTCTTTCGAATTGTCGGTGTCCAAGGCTACAAGACTCCGTCGGCAGGAATCGGATCCAGCATGTCGGCATCGGATCTCAATAGCGACATTGTCATTCCATTGACGACCGACCGCAGCCGAATTGGCGACGTCATCACTCGGCGACAACAGGGCAGCTACACCCGACAGCGACTGGAGCTGAGTCAGATAACGGTCGGTGTTGTCAACCGGCACCACGTCAAAACGACCGCAGCGGCGCTGGAAGGTCTGTTGGCGAAGTACCATCCGCGTGAAGACTATGCGATTACGATCCCACTGGATTTGCTGGAGCAAGCACAAGCGACACAGCGGATTTTCAATTTTGTGCTCGGCGCGACCGCGGCGATTTCGTTGCTTGTCGGGGGTATCGGAATCATGAACATCATGTTGGCAAACGTTAGCGAGCGAACACGCGAAATCGGTATTCGTCGATCGCTGGGTGCCCGTCAACGCGACATCATCTTTCAATTTGTGATCGAGACCGCGTCGCTTTCCCTGTTCGGCACGCTAATTGGAGTGATCGTAGGGTTGGCCGCGCCCTCGCTTGTTTCGTATCTATCCGGGATGGAGACATCGGTCACTCCTTGGTCGGTTGCGATCGCCTCCCTGGTGTCGCTGTCGGTCGGAATCGTCTTCGGGATCTACCCAGCAAGACAAGCTGCGAAAATGGATCCGATCGAAGCGCTGCGCCGAATGTAGCTGTATCGAAAGTAGTTGTCACTGCTTATCGCAGTCATCTTGTTCGGACCGGATCGCGATCATCCAGTCATGGATTCTTTGAACAGTCGCTTCGGCATTGGAATCGCTTGCGGTGATGATTAGACCCGACCAGTGATCCCATGCCATCTCGATGTTGGAAACTTGGTTCTTAGAATGGTCGTGCCGAAAAACGATCGATGCGAATTCGGCACCGTCGGTAACAAAGTCCGACTTCGGTTGCAGCGAGAATGTTTGCGCGATTTCGTTGCTGAAGTCGAGAAAGGATTGCAGGGGAACTTCGAGCACAGACAGCTCCAAGCGTCCCGAAGCATCACGTCCTAGCACCGCTCGCATCAAAGCAACTCCGTAAGGAATGTTTAAAACTAGCCAAGATCAAAATCCCAAACGTCCCCAAAACCCCCGGCGCGCTCCGCCGTTTCTGATAGAACTCAGATCAAACCGCCGCTGGGCAAACCATGCCTGGCATCATAGGGACTGTGATGGGTACTTTCAGCATAGTACCCGGCACGCTCCGCCGTGCCGCCGGCGCTGTTTCTGGTAGAAGTCAGATCAAACCACCGTCGGGCAAACCATGCCTGACATCACAGGGACTGTGATGGATACTTTCGACATAGTATCCGGCACGCTCCGCCGTGCCGCGGGCGCTGTTTCTGGTAGAACTCAGATTTAAACCACCGTCGGGCAAACCATGCCTGGCATCACAGGGACTGTGATGGGGACATTGCCCCATAGTACCCGGCACGCTCCGCCGTGCCGCCGGCGCTGTTTCTGATAGAACTCAGATCAAGCACCCGTCGGGCAAACCGTGCCTGGCATCACAGGGACTGTGATGGGTACATTGCCCCATAGTGCCCGGCACGCTCCGCCGTGCCGATTCACAACACCAGCGTCAGATCAAAAAGCCTACTATGGTCCTGTGCGTACAAGCTTGTATCGCAGTAGCCGTCGATTGACGGCTTGAAAGAAGGGTGGATGACCGGGTTCGAACCGGCGACATCTGGAACCACAATCCAGTGCTCTAACCAACTGAGCTACATCCACCGTCTGAAGCGGGAAGCAATGAACTGCTCCGCCAGATTCAAAGACTGTATCCGCCAATTAAAGTTCGGTCAACGGTCCGTTTTTTCTTGATTGAAAACTTTCCTTTCGGGACGACTTCTGGTCGGCGGAATTACCCTGACAAACCCAATAAATTGTGCCTTCGATCGACCTCCGCAGGCCTTCCTGAGCCGCAAAAATACGACTTCGGGCACCTTTTTGGGACCGAGAATGCACTGGCAACCGGGCTCTCATATGCTGCCGACTCCCTAGCGGGTAACCTATCACCGCATGCACTCTGTTGAGCCCCCATGTTGCTGAGCCCCTGACGGGTTCAAAATGCTGGGTTCAATGATAGGCCGTCTGTTGCCGACCGATTGCCCTACGCTTCGTCGCCCCCTATCCCAGTCACTTTGATGGCTCGCCGAAAACCGCCCCCGTCACGTTCCAGCTCTTCGGATTCTGGCAGCACCGAATCGAAGGCGAGCCCGCCGAACGATGTCTCAACCGGTGATGTTGCCGCCAGTGGTGGTTCCAGCAACGAACACCGCAAGAAAATCGATCGCGGTGGGGCGGTAGAAAACGCTGCGCAGATGCCTTCGAAGGCTATACGCAACCTACTGAGTTTCTTGGTTGTGCTTCATCTGGTGGTGCTGTTTGTTTCGTTTTCCGCGATCATCGAACCATCCTCGACTCAGAATTCACTGCTTGAGACTTTAGCTCCCTATCTTCGTTCGACACATTTTGCTGCCGATGGCCGACGCTTTTACCTCGCCCATGCGACCGCCGACGAGCAGCCTCATCGATTGCAGGTCGCTGCGGCAAACCCGCGAGGCCCGTTCGAAATCGATTATCAGACAAAGTGGACCACCGTGGATCCTTCCGGAATTCCGGGACTGGCGGCATCGGATCGGTACGCAAAATGGATGGCCTTGGCTGCTACCCTATCCGAATCGGATCAACGCTCGCTTGCCGCAGCACTGTTGATGCCATTGGTTCGGTCGGACAAGACGATAGCGGCGGTGCGGATTGTTCGTTTGCCGACGCAGCTCACGACGGCGGAACAGGACGCAGCAGGTCCAGCCTATTTGGCCCGAGTGGTTCGTGATGAAAACCAAGTCAGCTTGGTGTCGATCGAATCGAAAAGGTTAACCACTTCGTCTCGCCAACCCGAGGCGACGCCATGAAAGACGGACAAAAACAAGTGACTGCATGGCAGCGATTTTGGTTTCAACCTAGTTGCACAAGTTCGATTGCTTGGGTGCAAATTGGACTTGGCATTGTTACCGCCGTCTATTTTATTTCCGCGCTGATTGACGTCTCCGTTTGGTATCCGGCGGGGGCTCCCGCAAGCACGACGAACTTGGCTGAATTCTTTCGGACTGCGGAATTGACCGGCGATGCACGTTGGATGGTTTCCCCGCTATTTATCTGGGACTCCACTTTCCAAGGTAGCACGCTTAGCGAAAACACTTGGATCTATCGCGGCTATCTGATCATCGGAGTGCTGTTGTCGCTTTCGATGGCGTTCGCAGATCGCATCGACAAAATCGCGCCAGCGTTCTTGGCCAAGTTTTGCCAACAGGGCGGACTTGCGGCCCTCGTGTGGATTTGGTTCGTTGGCTGGGCCAATCGAACCGTCCTTCTGGCGGGAGTCGCCGAGCCACTGATCAGCATGTCGTTGGCGGCATTGATCATCGCGCCGCTGACTCCACGAAAGAAAGGCGAGGCGCGGCACAGCTGGAGAACGAATTTTTCTCGCCGGTTGCTCGCCTGCCAAGCGACTTTGGTCAGCTTGTTGACCACCGCGACAATGCTGGCTAGCCCAATCTGGTGGAACGGGACTGGCGCATACGCGTTGGTCGCACCGGTCGAAGACCGATTTTTCGATGTCCGTGGTGGCTGGTTCGAAACACCATGGGTTTACGAATGTCTGACCGCTCTTTTGGTCATCATGCTGCCGCTCGGGATTTACCTCGCATGGCATGCTGGAACCCGCAAGAAGGGTGTGGTTCTGGTTGTGGCTTGGAGCGTTTTGGTTGGTTTTTTAACGACAAACGTTCTCTACGCGGCGACGCTTGCCATCATTGCGACAACGCTAGGTGATCGTGATACTAAGCATGCTCCCGCCGGAGCCTATGGGGCAGATACGCTCGTCGACGGGAACATGGCTTAGAGGGCAAACTTTTCGCTTCCCGATTGCATCACGTTTAAGTCGGTAAAGCAGCGAAACGGCCGCCACCGACACAGTGCGGGAAGCTAGAACGGGTCTTCAAATGGATTGCGATTCCGACAAAGGTTTCGCGTTCCGATCCACGAAAAATACGTGGTTGGAAGAGCGTTCGGAGTGTGTAACGTGAACTCGCACACAACATCCACTGCAATCTAAAAATTTTTTTGCTCAGATCAACGTAGGTAATCTCAGTGAGTCAGTTGAAAGGAAAGGTCGTCGCAATCACGGGTGGCGGAACCGGGATCGGAGAGGGCGTTGCGAAAAAGTTGGCCAGCTTGGGCTGCCGTGTCGCGATCGGCGGTCGCCGCCTGGAAAAACTCGAAAGTGTCGCTGGTGCGATTGAGTCGGAAACACCCGTTTTTTGCCACACGATCGATGTTGCCGATCCCGAGAGCGTCAAGGCGTTCTTCTCGGCCGTTAAGTCTCACTTTGGCGACCCGGACATCTTGGTCAACAGTGCCGGGATCAATATTCAAAAGCGGACGATGGCCGAAATGGTTCCTGAGGACTGGGACCGAGTGATGCAAATCAATGCCAGCGGCGCTTACCGTTGCATTTACGAAGTGCTGCCAGCGATGCGTGAACGTGGCGATGGTTTGGTCGTTAACATTTCGTCGGTCGCCGGAAAGCGCGCGATCACGTTGGGCGGTGTGGTCTACTGCGCGAGTAAGTTCGCAATGACCGCGCTTGGTACCGCGATCAGCAACGAAGTGCGGAACGAAGGCGTTCGGATTACGAACGTTTACCCAGGCGAAGTCAACACGCCTATTTTGGACAATCGTCCTGCACCGGTCTCGCAAGAGCACAAGGATTCGATTCTGCAACCCGAAGACATCGCCGAAGTCGTCGCGACGATCTGTGCGTTGCCACCTCGTGCGAACGTTCCTGAAGTTGTCGTCAAGCCAACGAAGCAAGAATGGGTCTAAGGACGACTCCGCAAGCGATTTAATTTGTTCGCTAGCAGGACTAGGCAGAATTCGCCGACTTTGATCCATCGTCCAGTGATCCATCGTCCAGTGATCACGGTGCAAGCTTCCATTGCTCGTCAAAGAATCCTTGCTGGACGATGGAGCCGGTGGTGATCGAATCGTCTTCTTCGGTCACATCGATCACTGCATAGTCCGGCAGCATTGCGATTTGGCGACTGTTGCTGGCGTTGGAAAATTCTCGAAACGTCATGCCGCTGTTGATGACGAGATACCGTTTGGGGTTTAGTGGATTCGGACAGCACAGTACCGGTGCATAGTTGGCCGGGTCATAAACTTGATCACCGACGACCAGCTTTTCTCGAGTCCACTTTATCGGCAGTTGATCGGCGACATCAAACAGGTACCGATTGCTTGTGAAGTCACCAAAACAGATCAGATTGCAGGTCGCGATCTGATCGTCCGTCAATTCGCGATCGGTGACCACTTGAACGTCGCCTCGCATCAGTCGTTTCCAACGCTGTTGCAAATACTCGGTTTCGCGATCGATCCAGCGTTGGACCCGACCGTGTCGTGCGGGCCGACTTGGCAAAACGATCACGAATCTTTCGCAGAACGCGTCGTCGATCGGGCCTTGCATGCCAGGTCTTTTGCGCAAGCTGTCGCGGTCATCATCCAATGTCCATTCATTGCCGACCTTGCGGAGCCGGCATTGAAAACCGCGTAGATTACCTGTGTCGACGGCAACGGCTTTCTCACCATCGATATCCAGATTGACTCCGCCGGCGGGACCGGACCAACCGGATTTTGAAAAGTCGAATTCCAGGTGTGTTACACCGGAGGTCACGGCTTTGATTGAGCCCGTGTCAGAATCCACGCTGGCTTTGACTGATGCCTCGGTCCAGTGTTCTCGCATACCGGTCACACGAACCCAGTCCGCTTGGCTGTAGCGAAGTGTAAAGGTCGTGAATTCGATTTCGGGACGAGGCAAGGCCGATGGCTTTGAAGCACTGCTAGCCCAAGACGCGAGTTGGTTGTCGATTTTTGTTGCTGACTCGGGATCGATTTTGTGCCCCATCTCGGCACCGATCACATAGGGAAATTCGAATCCCAGTTCATTGGCTTTCTCGACAACGCGATCGGCCGCTTGTTTCTGTTTGTCGATTTCGCCGCTGTAGGCGATGACGTTGGTGCCTTGCAGGTTGCCAACCCAGGGTAGGACATCGTACCAACGCAAAAGTTTTTGCATCGTCGGCGTTATTGGAAACGGTGTCTTGTCCTGCCATCCTTGATAGACAATCGTGTCGACAAATCCTGCGCCCGGATTCGCGGCAAACCATTGAGAAGGATCATGGACTGCCATGTGCCAACATCCGGCGCCACCCATGGAAAACCCACGTATCGAAATGCGGTCAGGATCAATGGTGGCGAATCGCTTCGCGGCTTCGATTGATTCGTAGACGTCTGTTTCGCCAGCGAATTTGAACGCATTGCAGTGCCGACCAAACGGATGCAGTACGATCGTTTTTTCTGGTGCGTACTGCCCAACCTTGGTCATTCGCTCGACAAGGAATGGGATCTCGGTCTTTGTGTCGCCGCGACCATGCAGCCAGACGTCCATGCGTGTTGGCTGATCGATCTGGTCATCAGAATAGCCGGCCGGCACGACGATCCCAAACGGCTGAACCGAATCGTCGATCCTGGAAACGAATCCGGCAACCAGAGGTTGAGGTTGATCGTTTTTCGATGCGTCAAAGCCAAGAAGTTCTAGACCTCTTGTTCCCGCCGACGCCGCGTCGATCCGGCGCTCGGCTTCGTTCAATAGCTTGTCGGCATCTTGGGTCTGCGATGCCTTGAAGAACAAGTGTTGCTCGAGTGCCAAACGGACCGAACGCAGCAAGACCTCGACATCGGCTTGCCACAATTGAGCATCTTTGGAATTCGCGATCGCTTGATCAAGCTTGTTTTGCAGTCGCGTCAAACGCTGCGTCAAAGCGGAATGCGTCGACTGGTCAATTTCAATTCCATCGGGCGGCAGTCGTTTGAATTTCGGTTCCGCGGTTTGGGCTGGCTCAGAGCAATGCAAACCTGAGGCCAGCATCGCGACGGCGACGAAAAGAAAGCGGAACGAAATTCTCATTGGTTAGCAGTCTCCTGCGATTTCGATGACTTGATCCAGTTGCATCACACCATCATAGATTGACCGGCCAACGATTGCTGCTGGCATGCCCATTTCGACCAGCTTTGAGACGTCGTCGTAGGTCGTTACGCCACCACTAGCGACCAAGGGAATGTCGGTCGCATCGGCCATCTGACGCAGCCCGTCAAAATTTGGCCCATTCATCATGCCGTCGCGAGCAATGTCGGTGTAAATGATCGCGGCGATATTGGATGTTTTCTCGCGTAGCTGTTGAGCCAGATCGACTGCCGGTGTGCTGCTGGTTTCCAGCCAGCCGTCGGTCGCAACCATTCCATCACGAGCATCAATGCCGGCGGCAAGTTTTTTGGGATAGGCATCGCACATCGCCGCAAACCAGTCGGGCCGTTTCAACGCCGCTGATCCGACCACCAAACGTGACAATCCGACCTCAAGCAGTGCTTCGATTGCCGATTCATCACGGACACCACCACCCATCTGACAGGGAAGGCCCGTCTCCGCCACGATTCGACGGACCGCTTCACGGTTCGCAGTTGGGTCATCTCCACGTGCGGCATCGAGGTCCACCAAGTGTAAACGCTTGGCTCCCAGTTCTTTCCATTTGATCGCGAAGTCGACCGGATCGTCACCAAACGTGGTTTGCTGGTCGTAGTCGCCCTGGCGCAAGCGAACCGGTTTGCCGTGTCGAAGATCAATCGCGGGCCAGATTTCCATCATGAGCGTGACAGTTTCAAAAATAGGGAAAGATCCATAGTCAATGCGTCCGCAAAGCATCGCGAATCAAGCTTCAATTGACCAGCCACGATTTGGCGGACGAGCATCGGTTCACGATTGTTTTGACACATCCATCAGGCCTCGGTTCGATCAGCTACACTGATTTCCCTTTCGCATCGCGATAACAGAATTACCACGACGACACTGCCGTGAACAAACTGCGAAAGCGCCCTTTCGAATTGGCGTTTTGCCCATCTGCGTCCACCGTCGTTTTCTGCTGCCACCCCTGAACCCGCCGCCCGACATGTCTCGTCCCAGGATTGCTGTACTCGGTTCGATCAATATGGATCTGGTCGTTCGTTGTGAAAACCTGCCGCGCCCCGGTGAAACCATCAGTGCCAATCACTTTTCAGAAATCCCAGGCGGAAAAGGCGCGAACCAGGCGGTCGCTGCAGCCCGTGCAGGCGCCGACGTTCACTTGATCGGTCGCGTCGGTGATGACGGTTTCGGAAAGACTTTGCTGAACCACCTGCGGGAGCAGGGCGTGGGCTGCGAAAGTGTGCAAATCACCGAACAAACTCCCTCGGGCGTCGCTGTGGTTGCGGTCGAACAAAGCGGCGAAAACTCGATCATCGTTGTGCCTGGAGCGAATGGACGCGTTGCGATCGATGATGTGCATCAGCATGCCGATGTCATTCGGCAAAGCGATGTGCTGATGGTGCAGCTTGAAACACCGCTTCGGTCAGTCGAAGCGGCAATCGAAATTGCTCGATCTGCGAACGTCAAAGTGATTTTAGATCCCGCGCCAGCGAGCGTCCTTCCGCCCTCGCTTTTAAATGTGGATGTGATCTGTCCGAACGAAAGCGAAGCGGCATCGATCACGGGCCAACCATGTGGTGACATCCACCAAGCGATGCAGGTCGCTGAATCCTTGCAGCGTTCCGGAGCACAAGTCGCGATCATTACCCTAGGCGACCAAGGGACGATCGTTCACGACGGATTATCGGCAACGATGATTCCTAGTTTTCCAATCAACGCGGTCGATACCACGGCAGCCGGTGATGCTTTTGCCGGCACGCTTGCCGTTCGCCTAGCGATGGGAATCGGCCTGCAAAAATCCGTTCAACTTGCCAATGCAGCTGGCGCACTTGCGGCATCGACCGCGGGTGCCCAACCGAGTTTGCCTTTTGCGGATCAAGTCGATCGATTCGCGGCATCGTTGGCACCACACGATAGCGATGTCTGATAAGATTGCGGTCCACCGTTTCGAGCGTCGACGATGCTTGGCCGACCCTGCCTTCCCTCCTCCTTCCTACCGAACAAGATGCGAACTCTAGTCGCAGTTGAAAAATCGATCGCGTTGAAAATATGCGGGTCGAAAACAAGCGTGATCTATATACTTGCCCTGCTAGTGTGCAGCCTGACCCTAAGCGGCTGCTCGTCAAAGTCGACTTCGACAGATGGTGGGGCGAATGCGGATAGCGATGGCAAACCGAAAGTCGCTTTGGTGATGAAGTCGCTTGCCAACGAGTTCTTCTCGACCATGGCCGACGGTGCTCGAGAACATGCCGAAGCCCATGAAGTTGAATACTCGCTGATCGTCAACGGCATCAAAGAAGAGACTGATCTAAGCGGCCAAGTCGCATTGGTTGACGAGATGATTTCTGCGGGTGTTGATGCGATCGTGATTGCACCGGCGGACTCCAAAGCACTCGCTCCCGCACTGCGGAAAGCCATGAAGCAGGGCATCGTCGTCGTCAATATCGACAACAAGTTGGACCCCGAAGTATTGAAAGCCGAATCGATCGAAATCCCTTTCGTCGGCCCCGACAATCGAAGCGGCGCAAAAAAGGTGGGCGACTACTTGGCAGGCAAGCTTGCCAAAGGTGACAAGGTCGCCATTTTGGAAGGCATCCAAACGGCCGAAAACTCACAGCAACGCGTTGCCGGTTTCGAAGACGCCATGGCTGAACTTGGTGCAGAGGTTGTTTCCAAGCAAAGTGCACAGTGGGAGATGAGCAACGCGAATACGATTGCGTCATCAATCCTGAGTGAGCATCCAGATGTCAAAGCGATTTTGGCGGCAAACGATTCGATGGCACTCGGTGCAATTGCCGCCGTCAAATCGGCCGGCAAGAGTGGCGATGTTTTAATTGTCGGGTTTGACAATATTTCGGCGATTCAAGATGCGTTGAAGTCCGGCAAAGTCCTCGCGACTGCAGACCAACACGCCGATCAGTTAGCCGTTTTTGGGATCGAATTGGCTCTGAAGCAAATTGCCAAACCCGATTGGAAAGCCAGCGACACTGAAACTCCCGTTGATCTGGTGACAGCGGAAACACTGGAATCGGCACCAGGGGAATAGCCGCGTGAGCCGAATTTTGACGGCCAACGCGATGACCAAACGCTATGGCAAAGTCACTGTGCTGCGCGATGTCTCATTTGATCTCGCCCCCGGCGAAATCCATGCGCTGCTCGGGGCCAATGGTGCCGGAAAGAGTACGCTCTGCAAGATGATCGCAGGTCTAACTTCTGTCACGCAGGGATCAATGGAGCTTTCTGGTAAACCTTATCAGCCTGCAAACAAGCAGTCTGCCGAATTGGCTGGCGTGCAGATCATCCAGCAGGAACTGAATCTCATTCCTACGCTGAGCATCGCCGAGAATATCAGCCTGTCGAGGCTTCCCAATCGAGCCGGCGTCATTCGTCGATCGCAGTTGAACGATGATGCCCGCGAAGCGCTCAGTCGACTGGGACTAGGGCATCTTGATCCGCGAATGTTGGTGTCAAAGCTTGGCGTGGGCCAGCGGCAGATGGTCGAAATCGCTGGGGCGCTATCGCGGCAATGCAAGGTGCTGATCTTGGATGAACCGACCGCTGCACTATCGGGTTCGGAAACTGAGCGTTTGTTCGAGCAGCTAGACGAATTGAAGCGTCGCGGAGTCGGGATGGTCTATATCTCGCATCGACTTGACGAAGTGAAACGTATGGCAGAACGTGTTACCGTGCTTCGCGACGGCCAATACATCTGCACTAAGAACATCCGTACTGAGCACATCTCTGCGGGGTCGACCGAGGCCCTGTCGACCGAGGACATGGTCGATTTGATGAGTGGGGACGATGTCAAAAGGGGACCGGCTGGCGAGACGTTTCGATCCTTTGTCGACACCAACAAACCGCCAGTACTGAAGATTGATTCCGTCTGTTCCGGTATGGTCCGTAATTTTTCGATCACCGTCCGCGCGGGCGAAAAATTCGGTATCACTGGGTTGGTCGGCAGCGGGCGGACAGAGCTTCTAAGGGCCGTCTTTGGTGCCGATGTCGCTTCCTCGGGGACCGTCACGGTTGGTTCCCGATCGGCTCGCCGGTTTCGCCACCCGCATCAAGCGGTTGCATCTGGTTTAGCGATGGTGACCGAAGACCGCAAAGACAACGGCTTGCTGTTGCCCCAGTCTATTCGGGCGAACGTCTCTCTTGCCGCACTGCGAAGAAAACTTTCCAGATTTGGTTTTGTGCGGCGTGCCAAGGAATCTCGCAAAAGCGGGGAGCTTTGTCAGAGTTTGGAAACACGTTGCACATCGATTGAACAGTCTGTCAGAACGCTTAGCGGCGGCAATCAACAAAAGGTTGCGATTTCAAAGTGGTTGGCAAACGACGCCGAAGTTTACTTGTTTGACGAACCGACTCGCGGAATTGATGTCGGTGCGCGAAGACGAATTTACAAGCTGTTTGATGAGATTGCCGCGTCGGGAAAAGGAATCGTGATTGTTAGCAGTGACTTGGATGAGCTATTTGAAACTTGCGACACGATTGCGGTGATGAATCATGGTCACTTGATTCGTACTTTCAGCCGTGATCAGTGGAGTGAAGATTTGATACTGCAAGCCAGCTTTGAACAGCCCTCTGGCAAAGTTTCTGGAGGCAGCAATGGTTAGTGAAAAGCGATCCACAAACGGTCACTCCCATGCTGTCGTACTCCACCGACGTGTGATCGCGTCTGTAGTCGAGTACGCAGGTCTACTGGCTGTGCTTTTGATTCTGATCGTCCTGTTCTCGATTCAGACCGATAATTTCTTTCGAGTTCAAACCGCATTGACGATCGCCAACAGCAGTCCCGATCTGATCTTTGTTTCCGTTGGCATGACCTTGGTCCTGATTGTTGCCGGGATCGATCTTTCGGTCGGCTCGCTGCTGGCGCTGGGGGCAGCCGTGATCGGGGTCGCGATGAGCGAGTATGAATTGGGTGTGGCCAGCGCAATTGCGCTATGCATGGTCACGACAACGCTTTGCGGGTTTTGCAACGGATTTGTCTCTGCTTGGTTTGCTATTCCGTCGTTCATCGTCACGCTCGGGATGCTTGAAATGGCGCGTGGCGCTACAAAGCTGATCAGTGATTCGCAGTCAATTTATATCGGCAGTCGGTTCGAATGGTTTGGCGAACCGCTGCCTGGCATATCGCTTTCCCCTTCGTTTCTGATCGCGGTGCTGACGGTCTTATTGGCTCAGTTTTTGTTGACTCAGACAATCTATGGCCGCTATTGCATTGCGATCGGGACCAACAAAGAAGCGGTGAAGATGAGTGGTATCCGTACCGCGCCGGTCTTTATCACGACGTTTGCGATCAGCGGGTTTTTGTGTGGGCTTGCCGCAATCTCACACACCGGGCGCTTGCTGACATCGGACCCAAATGCGGCGCGGGGCTTGGAGCTATCTGCCATTGCGGCTTGCGTGATTGGTGGAACAAGTTTGATGGGAGGCCGCGGCAGCGTCGTCGCATCGTTCATCGGAGTGCTAATCATCGCCGTGCTGCAATCGGGACTTGCCCAAATGGGTGTTGATGACGCCATCAAGCAAGTGATTACCGGTGGTGTGATCATTCTAGCCGTACTGCTCGATTCACTACGTCAACGCATTTCTCGCGAGGAGAAATCATGAACCGTCGTTTGGGGTTGTTTGCATTTTTGATAGGGATCCTTACCGCCAACGCTTATTCGCAGGCTGACATAGTGTTGCCAGCTCAGGATAAAACACCGGTACCTGTTGTCTTCGACACGGATATCACCGGTGACTGCGACGATGTTTTGGCGCTCGCGATGTTGCATGCGTTGGAAGATCGCGGTGAGTGCGAACTGAAAGCGGTGACCATTTCAAAAATCAATACGATGGCGGCACCATTTGTCGACGCGGTCAATACGTTTTATGGGCGGCCTGATATTCCGATCGGGGCAACACGCGATGCGCAGCGTCGAACCAGCCGATACCTGGACGTCTGCAAGGTCAAAGATGGTCAGCAGCTTCGCTATCCTCATGATGTTCAGACAAGTGACGATGTCCCATCGGCAGTCAGCGTGCTACGCAAAGTCCTTGCCGAAAGCGAAGACAACGCTTTGGTCATCATTCAAGTCGGTTTGGCAAGTAATCTAGCGGAGCTGTTGCAGTCCCCACCGGATGAGATCAGTCCTCTAAACGGAAGCGACTTACTTCGTCAGAAATGTAAGTTGATTTCCGTCATGGCCGGCAGTTTTGGTCCGGTGATGAATAAGGATCGACACCCCGAAGCCAACGTGATCAATGGCATTGATGCGATGCAGCGATTTGCAAAGCTTTGTCCGGAAGACGTACCTGTCGTCTGGAGCGAATTTAGGATTGGCTTGGCCGCGCCCTATCCGCGAGAAAGCATCGCCCGCGACTTCGCTTATCGAGAGCATCACATTGTTCGCGAAGCTTATTTGCTTCATAGCGGCCCGAATCACGATCGACCGACGTGGGACTTAACCAGTGTGCTATACGCGGTGCGGGCCGATGACAACTATTTTGACCTTTCGGAAACCGGAAAGGTCACCGTCGATGACGAAGGATACACCGAGTTCAAACCGGGCAAAGACGGAAGAGATCGTTTGCTGACAATGGATGAGCGTCAGGCGGTGCGAGTGATTGAGGTTCAGCGAGCTCTTTCCAGCCAGCCGCCGTGTCGATAATGGAGTCAATCGCGGTGGCAACCGACCATGTGTTGCCCTCCTTTGGCGGGGCGTGGTTTCGATGCCTTGCCGAGTGTCAAAGTTTGGTCATGTGCGGTAAACTTTCCCGCTGAACAAGACACAAGACACTTAAACAAATTCCGGAGTTTGTTCCGATGGCATATAGCTACGAAGACCTGGCCAAGATGATCGACCACTCATTGTTGCATCCAACAATGACCGACAAAACGCTGGAAGAGGGCATCGCGTTGGCCCTTGCGTACGACGTCGCCAGTGTTTGCATCATGCCGTACTATCTGAAACGCTGTGCCGAATTGTTGGACGGTAGCACTGTCCAAGCCTCAACCACCATCGGTTTCCCGCACGGTGGACACACCACCGCGATCAAAGTCGCCGAGACTGAGCAGGCGATCAAAGATGGCTGCCAAGAGTTTGACATGGTGGTCAACATTTCGAAGGTGCTGAGCGGCGATTGGGATTATGTCACGGCCGACATCAAAGCAGTCATCGAGCCTGTCCATGAGGCCGGTCAAAAGGTCAAGGTGATCTTTGAAAACTGCTATCTGGACGATAGCCAAAAGATCAAACTCTGCGAGATCTGCAGTGAACTGAATGCGGATTGGGTGAAGACGTCGACGGGCTATGGTACCGGCGGAGCGACGATCGAAGATTTGACACTGATGCGAAAACACGCTGCGGATCATGTCCAAGTTAAAGCCGCTGGCGGAGTTCGTGATGCGGAGACATTGATCAAGGTTCGTGAACTCGGGGTCAGCCGAGTTGGCGCGAGCAAAACAAAGCCGATGCTCGATGAAGTTCGCAAGAATCTTGGGCTTCCCGAGATCAACATTGCCGATATCGCAAATCCAAGTGGCTACTAGGCAGTGATCTACTAGGCGTCGGTTTCTTGATGCTTGACGTTTGTGGTTGATTCAACCGCGGCTAGCGCCGAAGCGGCTCATGTTGGTTTGGGTATGTGAGCCGTTAACGCGCTAGCGTCGGTTTCTTGATGTGTAACGTCTGTGGTACATACAACCGCGGCTAGCGCCGAAGCGGCTCATTTTGGTTTGGGTATCTGAGCCGTCAACGCGCTAGCGTCGGTTTCTTGAGGTGCATCGTCCGTGGTTTATTCAACCGCGGCTAGCGCCGAAGCGGCTCAGGTTGGTTTGGGCAACTGAGCCGTTAACGCGCTAGCGTCGGTTTCTTGATGTGTATCGTCTGTGGTTGATTCAACCGTGGCTAACGCCGATGCGGCTCATTTTGGTTTGGCATGTGAGCCGTTAACGCGCTAGCGTCGGTTTCTTGAGGTGCATCGTCCGTGGTTTATTCAACCGCGGCTAACGCCGATGCGGCTCATTTTGGTTTGGCATGTGAGCCGTTAACGCGCTAGCGTCGGTTTCTTGAGGTGCATCGTCTGTGGTTGATTCAACCGCGGCTAGCGCCGATGCGGCTCATTTTGGTTTGGGTATCTGAGCCGCTAACGCGCTAGCGTCGGTTTCTTGATGTGCATCGTCTGTGGTTAATTCAACCGCGGCTAGCGCCGAAGCGGCTCATGTCGGTTTGGGCATCTGAGCCGTTAACGCGCTAGCGTCGGTTTCTTGATGCTTGACGTTTGTGGTTGATCCAACCGCGGCAAACGCCGAAGCGGCTCAGGTTGGTTTGGGTATCTGAGCCGTCAACGCGCTAGCGTCGGATTTCTATTCGCCCAGTTGAGTTATCTCTCGTGTCAAATCAGCCCAAGCTTGACGCCAAAGCGACAGCCGATGTCGCGTAATTTGTCACTTCTTTTTGCTTCACCCACCATGAATCTCTACAATCGCTGCCGGGGCATCTGCAGTCCCCTTGGAGGGGCTGCTGTGGTGTATTCGTTGGTATTTTTTCGAGGAAGCAAACATGCCGGACAAACTGGACGCAATACAGTCTCAGCTAAATCAAATCGTTAAACGATTGAACAAGCTGGAGTCGGGCTCGAATTCGAAGGCAACATCTCCATCTAAAGACAGCGCTGATCAAGGAAAACAGGCGGTCTCCCATGGGGTTGGCTCTTGTACCATGCCGGTTGTCGCCGAGCGAATCTATAGCCCAGATGTATCGCCCTATCGCGAAGGCTTGCTGCGATACATGGGAAAGAAATGGGTCAACGGTACAAAACTAAAGTACTACTTTTTCGAAGATGCGCCTTATCGAGGTGATTCGAGTAACCTTGATCTCGTACGGCAAGGTTTTCAGGTCTGGGAGGATGTTGGGATCGGAATCGAATTCGAAGAGGTTTCCAACATTGACGATGCCCAAATCAGAATCGGTTTTAAGCGAGGTGATGGTGCCTGGTCTTACGTTGGTCGTGACGTGATTGACATTCCCGGCCGTCATGAGCGAACGATGAATTTCGGATGGGATTTGACTCAGGATCCACGTGGAGGCGGTGTCGATACTCCGGTTCACGAGATCGGTCATACATTGGGATTCCCTCATGAGCACCAAAACCCCTTCTCCGGGATCGTTTGGAATGAAGATGCGGTGTACCAGTATTTCGCAGGGGCGCCGAACTACTGGTCAAGGCAGCAGACGTACCACAACGTTCTCAGGAAACTAAGTCCCAACGAAGTCGAGGGATCACAGTGGGATCCCAATTCGATCATGCACTACGGGTTCGCTGCCGGTCTAATTCTAGAACCATCAGAGTACAGCAGTGGCTTGAACCCAACGGATGGATTGACCGAGGTTGACAAGAGCGAAGTGCGCAAGTTCTATCCCCCGATGGATCCGCGGCGGTATCGAAAGCTAAATCCGTTCGAATTGGAAATGTTGTCGATCGGTTCCGGCGAGCAAAAAGACTATGTAATCGAACCTGACCGTTCCGACGAATATACGATTCAAACCTTTGGACGATCAGATGTCGTCATGGTGTTGTTTGAAGATGTGAATGGTGAGTTGGAGTATGTGGCTGGCGACGATGATAGCGGGACCGACTTGAACGCAAAAATTACGACTCGATTGGTACGAGGGCGAAAGTACGTTCTGCGGATTCGGTTGTATCTAAATTGGTCGACCGGCGACACTGCCGTGATGCTTTGGTAGACGATCGCGTTTGCGATTTCCTACATCCGATAAAGTGCATGCAGCGCAAACGAACCCATCAGGGAAACGATGATCGTCGCAACACAGTAGCCCAATCCGCGACGTGGGCCTGAACGGATCAAAAGGCTGCCGAGGTAGATTTTGAGTGCCGTAATGATGGCACTGAAGTGCGCTAGCTTCTCGGCATGCTCGCCGACGAGGGAACCGAGGTACAACAGCTCCAACAATGCGGGACTGACTGTCAGCAGGATCGCGATATTTGTGTCCGCATCTTTCCAAGGGGCGAACGCCCAGCCGAAAGGGGCCCAGATGCAGGCCAATAAGCAGAGTGTCAATAGTCTTGTGTGTGCAAATCGCTTTGCCTGGACGCAGGCAGAGGCAACCGCAGATCCCAGTAGCAAGACGCACGCTGTGAGACTGACAATCTTTAGCGGAACGAATGCGATAGCACAGACCGTAACGGTGATTAGAAGTCTCTGTAGTGTAAATCGAGGCTTCTGTGGGGCCTGCCAACGATCCTGCTGTTGAATTGGAACCCACGGAAGCAAAACGCATCCGATGAGGGCTGAGACAACAAAACCAATCGCAAGGCGAGGCACGATAGGAGCAGGACGGCTTTGATCCGCACCTGTCCAGTCATAGAACGCGGGCATCAGAACGCCACAGGCAAAGCTTGCGAGAATCAGGCAGATGCAAGCGAATGGCAGAAATAGTTTCTTGGCGTTGGACATAGATGTCATGTGCCCGACGCTTCGATTTTGAGTGCGCCAATTCAACAAAAATGGCCGATCGTTTTACCGATCGGCCATCCGAAGTTCAGCTCAGTGTTCGTTTGCAGAGTTACTTCTGAAACAATACGCGATGCATTTTATTGAGTTCATCCGCAGGGATTTTGATCACTTTGCGGTCGTAGGTCATCAGGCCATTGATTTCACCTTCGACGTCCGTGGTCTGGGTGTAGACACCGGCAGCGATACCACCACGTCGAAGGTCATTTAGCTTTTCGAGCGAAGTCGCATAGCGTTGCTCGTACTCTTCCTTTGATTCGGGCAATCCGCCGTAGCCCCAGTTACGACGGCCTTCTTCCCAAAGGTGACCGCGAACGGCATAGCCGTGACCACCGAATTCACCAACCACTTTGATGAAGTCATCAAAGCGTCCGTCGGGGCCTTGGTGGTAAGGGAAGCTTGGGTGTGGATAGGCATGGGCGTCGACGATGTCACCGGCAGGCCAGAAGTTGCCGCCACTGGCAATGTTGACCAGTCGGCTGGGGTCTCGTTTGACGGTCCATTGACCGACTTCGACTGTCCGGTGTTGTCCCCAGGCTTCGTTAAACGGAACCCAGCAAACAATTGATGGATGGTTTTCGAGCGAGTCGATCATCCACTCCAGTTCGTCCATGTATTGCTGGTGATGTTGGTCAGGCCATTGACCATCAACCGGATTCGGAGCCAACCGAGTCCATGCGGGCCAGTTCTGTCCGCCACTGACTTGGTCTTGCCAGACCATCATTCCCAAACGGTCACAGTGGTAGTAGTAACGCCGAGGTTCAACCTTGATGTGTTTTCGGATCATATTGAATCCGGCTTGCTTCAGCCATTCGATATCAAACAGCATCGCTTCATCTGACGGAGGCGTTAGCAATCCGTCTGGCCACCAACCTTGGTCCAGTGGGCCCCAGTGAAAGATCACTTCACCGTTAAGCGTGAATCGCCAGTTTCCGTCTGCGTCTTTGATTTTGCCGACGCTGCGGATTCCCGCATATGATTTCACTTCGTCGATCGCATTGCCATCGGCATCCATCAGTTCGACAACCAAGTCATACAGATGGGGCGAGCTAGGTGACCACAGTTTTGCGTTGGCCACTTGGACGGTTAACTTTCCGTTGCCCGAAGCGGTACCGACAATTGTGTCTCCGTCATAGACAGTGACCTTCGAAGTTCCAGTCCCGACAACGATCGGTTCAACGGTGATCGACTTGCTATCGACATCGGTGCTGATTTCCAATTCTTCTAGATAGTTTTCGGAAACCTGTTCCATCCACACCGACTGCCAAATACCAGAGACTTGGGTGTACCAGATCCCGTTAGCGTTTAGCACCTGCTTGCCACGTAATTGCCATGCTTCGGTGTCGTCTTCGACGCGAACGACAAGCTCGTTATCGCCGACTTTGACAGCTTTCGTCGCATCGAGTGTGAACGGTGTGTTTCCGCCGACATGTTTGCCGATCGATTGGCCGTTAACGAAGACTTCGCAGCGATAGTCCACCGCTTCGAAGTTTAGCAGCGTGCGTTTGTTTTCGGTCGAGTCGACTTGGAAGCCACGGTGGTACCACAGTGATTCGCTTTCATGCAGCAGTCGTTGAACGCCACCGAGTTTTGATTCTAGGCAGAACGGGACGAGGATTTCGCCAGCCCATTCCGAAGGCAGCTGCGTCTGGTCTGCGTCGGCAATCGTATAGTCCCAATTGCCGTTCAGGTTGGTCCAATCGCCACGCTGCATTTGCGGACGAGGGTATTCTGTCCAGGTGTCATCGGCCGTTAGCTGTTCACCCCAAGTGGTGATCAATTCAGATTCGAATGGCTTGGTCACGCGTGGCGCCGGCGGCAATTCCGGCACGTTGTTGGCGTCGACCAAATGGACGTCGATAAATTGGCCACCGCGAGTTTGGTGGCAGTGAACCGCAAGCAGGTTTTCGCCAGTTTGCAGTGCAGCTCGCTTCGACGCTGGCAACTTGATCAATTGGTATTCAGAGGTGTATCCGTCGACCTCCAGCACCAGTTGGCCATTGATGTAGATCTCCGCGTTTTCGTCGTGGTGGATCAGCAGGGCGGGATTCGCTGGTACGTTTTGAAGCGAAAAAGTTTTTCGCAGCCAGATGTCATTGGTCGTCCAGACAGTGCCGACACGGGCACCTGGAGTGTCGCGGGTCCCGAAACCAGCTTGGCCGTCTTTCCAGTCGCTTTCACGAAAGTCGCTCTTAGTCCAGTTTTCCGCCGGTTGTTTCAGTGAAAACTTCCAGGAATCGGCGATTTCTTGGCCCTGGACAGAGTTGCCGAGGAACAGAGTGTTGGCGAGAAAGGTGGTAGGAAGCCCTACCGAGAGCATCGCTGCGGCCAACAGCGAGCCAGTTCGTTTGAAGTCCAGTTTCATGTGACCTATTCGTCTAGCAACGGAGGGAAATGTGGGGATTCTGTATCTTACCACCCATGCGAATGGCGGCCATGAGACGGTCCGTAATCATGCTTCGATCCGTTATCAGCCGCTAAGGCGACTTCGGGGTCCGCAAAGTGTCTCAGTCGGCTGAGACGAGACTTCAACGCGTTCAGATTTCCCCGCATCAAACGGTCGCAAGGCTGGCGTCGGCCTAGACGGATCTCATTTCGTCGCGACCGGGACTATTGGCAAATCGATGACAGGCCGGCCGGGAGCACCGTGGTCGTGCGTGTACGCAGGAAATGGTCTGGTGCTTGCGTCGATCACGATCCTTGGGCTGTGTCGTTGATAGGGATCGCCAGCTAATCGAGTTCGAGAAAACGAAGTGCCCTGCAATGGTGGATTGGAATACCCTGCGGGCACGCACGATTTGCTCTCATTCGCACCGGACCTTCAAGAAGTCTTAATGTTGCTGGAGGAATGAGAAAGCTAAGTCTTTAATTCTCTAAAAAGGCGATAGCTCATCACAATTGGCGTGTTAGCTACTGTTGAGAACACTCCCTAGTACATCGTTCCATATGAAAATACGGGTTCGGTTCATCAGCCGACGGGCGTTAGCCCTGGTTATTGCACTGAAACCGTGGCTAACGCCATACGGCTAATCCTAAATTCGATTTGGAACGAAGCGCTAGTGTTCTGGACACCAATCCGTTGATCATCCTGGTCAACGATGAAAGATCGCACACCTTATTGCAGGGTATTCGAACGTCCTACGCCAAGCACTGTCAATCAACCAGATCAGTTGCCGAATGCTCCAGAGTGTTTCGCAATGGCGGTCGCCGCGTTGATCGAGTGCTCGATACTTCGTCATGTCATGGAAGCAATGGCATTTGATGAAGTGCATCGGAGCGTGAGGTGTTGAGAACAGACATTTGCCGCCAAGTGGCAGATGCCATACCCGCCGAATCGACCATGGCAACAGTACAACCACATCTAAGCGAAACGAAACGACAAAGCTATCTGAGCAGCATCATTATGGGGGGCATTGTGTGCTGTTCAATTCCGCTCGGTCTGTTTGCTTACAGTAAGAACACTTTCTCCCCGCAGCGACAACTGACGCTCCGGCCGCTGACCGAAGAGCAGATTGCCGCTGAGCGAGCGCGTGAAGCTGCGATCGGCAAGCAGATGGCTGGCAACGATAACCATCCTCAAATACAGGCATTGATTTCGTTCAAGGGGCGGAGCGAACCAGTTCTTCAAGATCAAGCGTCTGTCTCGCTTAGCGATTCGACCGAAGTGATCGGTGTCAAAGTCGACGGCGTTGAGTGCGCCTTTGTGCTTGAGCCGATGGCCCGCCCTGAAAACCATATTCTCAATATGATGTTGGCCGATAAGGCGGTGACGGTCACCTATTGTGACTTAGCGAACTGTGTTCGAGTTGTCACGGATCAACGAGAAGAGTCGATTCCGCTGAACATTGGTGGTTTGGACATCTACAACCGGATGATTGTCGAGCTAGATGGAGAGCTCTATGCCCAGTCCAGCAAGAACCTCCCTTTGATGGACTTGCCTTTTGAAAGGACGACGTGGGGTGACTGGCGCCGCAGCAATGAAGAAACCAAAATTTGGATTCCTTGATCTCCGGTAGAGTTCAGCTGTCGGATCGCTTTGCGGTGCGACTTCCATTGCGGCTTTGCTAGATAGGCGTGGTTTGATGAATGATCAGCTGGCCTTTGCCAATCGGTAGCACCGCTTGCGAGAATCGCTGACTGTCTGAAAGGTATCGCCGCAGCGGAACGAGTTCTTCAGGGTGTGACTGCGCGTTGTCGACCACGATCAATCCGAACTGGGTGACGCGAATTAGGTCGTCCGCCCAGTCCAGATACGCGGACCGGTCGGAGTCAAGAAATACCAGCTGGTAGGTCGACGTCGGGCAGCGACTCAGAAAAGCACCGCCGTCGCTTGTGTGAAGCGTCACATCTTTCAACAATCCGCTCTGTTCTAAGTTCTCGCGAGCCATTTCCGTTTTGCGAGGACTGTGATCAACGGTGTCGATCACCGCACCAATTCTTTGTGCCGCACGGGCGAGCCAAATGGTTGAGTAGCCGTTCGAGGTGCCGAGTTCAAGAATTCGTTTTGGTTTCAAATCCGAAACCAATAGGTCAAGAAATGCGCCGGTGGATGGAGTGATGTTCAGCATTTTTGACGAACGGTCGACGCTGGTCTCATCGTTCAATTGACCAGTCGTGTAGATCTGATCGAGCAGCTCGTCGATTTCCATGGTTATTCCCGTGGCATGCGTTCCTGCGGCGAACCGAACAGTCACTTCGAACTACAGCGACCCAAGTCATCGATAGTTCCAACAAATATGTGGATACTCATCAGCTACGATGAGGCCTGAGCTGTGCTTAAGATAGACGACCGGACTAACAGATTGAGGTCCCCTGCTGCGCTGTAGGGGACATTCTGTTTGTCGATCATCTCTTGGTTCATCGCGGCGAAGAAAATTGCCTTGCCTCAACTTCTCGCACAGTTGCGGTGTCCATTGGCTACAAGGGTCGTCCCGGTGCGTGCGATGGATATCCATTGTGTAGCGATCCAAAGAGTCGCGATATTATTTGCGAAAGATGCTACCAGCGATCGATGAGATCCCAGCGACAACACCGACGAGTCCTAGAAGCGGTACACGTCCTGTCAAATAACCATTGACGAGGAAAAGCATCCCTACGACGAGCAAAATTGCACCAGTCGTGGCGCTACCCTTGCCTTTAGCAGCAAAGGCCAGGGACTCGGATTTCAGGCTCGGGGACCGCTGCTCATCGGGCGTTCGCAAGAAATGCAATGCGAATCCAAAAACAGAGCCAATCACCGCTCCACATACCAGCACGATCCCGACCAATGCTGGAGACTGAGTGATACCCGGGGTTGCGGCTATGATAAGAGCGAAAAGAAGAAGGCCAATTACCGCACCGATGCCCGTCGATTTCATAGTTGCGCGTCTGTCAATTGTAGGTTTGCGAGATCTGTCGAGCAAAACGATAAGGTGTAGATCGCATACCACAAGTGGAGGACAAAACGAAAAGCCCATTGGTGCGCCGGGTCGCTTCAATCGGATAACTAGAGATCGACGGGGCGCTTCGTGTTCCCTTTTATCAATTTGATGCGAACCTCACGTTGATGGAGTCGCTGTGAAAACGCCAGCGTACTACTAGCTCCGCCGATTCACCGTCTTTAGAACAGCAAGAGGGCACAGAAGCGGGAATTTACTAAGCAACCGCTCTTGGACCGATCGCTAGCGGTAGCATATACTGCAGCATCTGCCACCTCTGGAGACTGAGCTTGCACCGGTTTGTCGCGTTCTTATTGCTACCAGTTCTAACCTTTGGGAATGTTTCTCCACATTTCCATTGGGGCGATTCTGCGCCGCTAGAACACGCGAGTCGACCGCACGTGCATGTCGACGGACATGATCACGCACATCATTCTCATCATCACGACCGTTCTCATTCAGATCGGAAGTCAGAACTGAGTTCGCAGGCGTCATCTTGTGACCTTGAGATTCCGGTCGACCATGATTCGACAGCTGTTTATCTGGCTGTAGACCTGACATTCGCTTGCACGACTAGAAACGTTTCTGCACCTCAGGATCTCGCTGTTCATGCTGACTTGTCAAACGCATTTTCCAGCGATTTAGATCGGGCAGTTGAAGCTCCTCAAGGGACCAGGTTCATCGCAGGCCCGCGTCCTATCTATTTGTTGCATGCTGCGCTGAGGCTTTAGGCGGCAGTTGTTGAACACGATTGTTCGACATCAATTGCTGCGTTCTTTTTATAGTTTTCAGCGTCAAGGGTTTCTGATTCTCCATCGGATTACCGCTGACCTCGTCTTTACTGCGCTGATGATATCTCGTTTGAATTGAACGGGTGACGGCAGCGTTGAGCAACACGATATGTCGCTTCATAAAGCTTTTCGAGTGTTGATAGGCCCTGCCATCGTTGTGGCATGTGTCGGGTGTTTGTGGATGTTTCGTTCCACCTTGATGCCACATGCATCTCCTTCCAATGCGGCGGCTTCGGAGTCTGGTTCTGCGACCTCTGACCTAAAGGTTCTCGAGCTCAATTCGCAAGCAAGAAAGAATCTTGAGTTGGTTTCAAAATCAGTCAAACCGACCGACTATTGGCGAGTTGTGACAATTCCGGGCATGGTACAGGATCGACCGGGAGTCTCCGATCGGGGAGTCACTTCACCTGCAGTTGGCGTTGTATCGAAGATCCATGTGTTTCCGGGGGACACCGTTCGGCCAGGCGAAACGCTGGTCACATTGCAGTTGTTTAGCGAATACCTGCAGGCGACCCAAACCTCGCTATTCAAAGCAACCCAGGAGATATCCCTCACAAAAGCCGAACTTGACAGGGTTTCGGGCTTGGCGAACGTGGGAGGCGTTTCAGGTAATCGGCTGATCGAGCTGCGAAACGAGATCAAAAGGCAACAGACGCAGGTGCAAGCCTCTCGACAGGAGTTGTTAACTCGCGGTCTAAGTCCACAGCAAATCGCCCAGATCGAATCAGGAACCTTTGTGTCGACGATCGAGATCGTTGCACCGCAGCCTAGGCCTCTGGATTCCGGTAATGCCGCGGACAGTGTTGCGTTGCTACCGTCTGAAGGGGCAACCGGAACCGAACTCGGTGGCAACTCGATCGCCTATGAGGTTCAGCAGCTTCCCGTCGAACTCGGGCAAACAGTGCAGGCCGGCCAGGTTCTCGCGAATTTGTCGAACCATCAATCGCTATACGTTGTCGGCCATGCCTTTAAGCGTGAGGCCCGATTCTTGGAGGTCGCTGCGCAACAAGGTCGAGAGATTCAAGTTGAGTTCGCAGATGACTCGCCAGACAACTGGAGTGATCAAAATCAATCGTTCGTGATTCGTCACCTTTCCAATTCGATCGATCCTGAAAGTCGTACTTTCGATTTCTTTATTCCGTTGTCCAACCAGTCGCGCACGTATCAAAACAACGGTGAAACGTTTTTGGTTTGGCGGTATCGTCCCGGTCAGCGAACCAGGATTCATGTCCCTGTCGAAAAACTGGAAAACGTCCTCGTTATTCCTGCAGAAGGCGTCGTCACTGAAGGACCCGAGTCGTTTGTGTTTCGCCAGAACGGCGATCTGTTCAATCAGATCTCTGTGAATGTCTTGTATCAGGACCGTCGCAATGTCGTGATTGCAAACGACGGCAGTATGACGGTGGGTGCCTACTACGCCCAGAATGCTGCTGCGTCTCTTAATCGCGTGCTCAAAGCTCAATCGGCTAGCGGTGAGCAACCCGGGTTGCATGTGCATCCCGATGGAACCGTTCACGCCGCACACTGATTGGGAATCAAAGATGCTTGATACAATTATTCGACTGTCGCTTCGTTATCGAATGCTGGTCGTCATCGCGAGCTTGGTGATCCTTTGCTACGGATCGTACTTGGCAACACAGATGCCGATCGATGTCTTTCCGGATTTGGATCGTCCGCGAGTCGTGGTCATTACCGAAGCTCCCGGATTGGCGACTGAAGAGGTCGAAACGCTCGTCACCCAGCCAATCGAAATTGCATTGATGGGGGCCAACGGAGTTCAGGCGGTGCGTAGTCAAACCACGGCCGGATTGAACGTCATCTATATCGAGTTCGATTGGAAGACACAGATCCGAGCGGCGCGTCAAACGGTGAGTGAACGGCTAAGCACACTCGAAGGCATTTTGCCCGATGGTATTCGTCCTCAGATGACGCCCCCATCGTCCATCATGGGGCAAATCGTGGTGGCCGGAATCTATCGCCAGCAGGGGCCCAATGGTGGCGTTTTGACACCGATCGATCGGACTGACTTGATTGCAGAGTTGTACCGCGAAGATGACACGTTTCGGATTCAAGTTTGGTTGCCAGGGGAGCGACATGAATTTGCGACTTGGACCGCGATCGAATCGCAGAATCTCGATTGGATCGATCAACCCGATACGAGTTCCAAAACGCATTCAGGAAGAGCGAGTGTCACGGTTGATGGCAAGCGTCATGAGGTAATATTTGCTTCACAAGCGAAACAAGACTTAGAGCTGCGGACGATCGCCGACTGGATCATTCGTCCGCGTTTGCTGAAAGTCACCGGGGTCGCCGAAGTTTTCATGCTCGGCGGTGATCGGAAGCAGTATCAAATTCTGCTTGATCCGACAGCCTTGCTTGAATACGACGTTACAGTCCAAGATGTTGAAAAGGCATTGAGGGCAAGCAACTTGAACACCAGTGGTGGTTTTGCCATTACAGGCGAAACCGAGCGGCCAATCCGAGTGCTTGGGCGTTTAGGGTCGAGCACCGGTAGTATCATCGAGGATCTCGAAAAAATCGCGGTCGTCAGGCATGCTAAGCGGACGGTATTGCTTGATCAGGTAGCAAGAGTGATCGAGGGACCTGAACTAAAGCGAGGTGATGGAAGCGTCAATGGGGAAGGCGGAATTGTTTTCACTGTTGTAAAGCAACCTCATGTCGATACGCGAACATTGACGGATGATGTCGCTGCGGCGTTCGAAGAGGTCGAAGCGTCGCTGCCCGCCGATATCGTGATCAATTCCAAGCTGTTTCGCTTGAAGAACTTCATCGATCGAGGAATCTTCAACGTCGCAGAGGCACTGGTGATCGGTGCGACCTTGGTCATCATCGTGCTGTTCCTGTTCTTGCTGAATTTCCGCACAACCTTCATCACGTTGACCGCGATACCAATGTCGCTGGTCATCACAACGCTTGTCTTTCGGATCATCGGATGGTTCAGTAGCAGCGAACTTTCGATCAACGTGATGACTCTTGGTGGGATCGCAGTCGCGATGGGAGAGCTGGTCGATGACGCAATTGTTGATGTCGAAAATATCTTTCGACGTCTGAAAGAAAACAATGCGGCAGAACACCCCAAGCCTGCGATCCAGGTTGTCTACGAAGCGAGTAAAGAAATTCGTAGTGCGATTCTGTTCGGAACGACAGTTGTGATCTTGGTTTTCCTGCCCCTGTTTGCGTTGTCCGGTGTCGAAGGGCGATTGTTCGCACCACTTGGGTTTGCATACATCGTTTCGATCCTGGCTTCCTTTGCCGTGTCATTGACAGTCACACCCGTTCTTTCTTTCTACATGCTGCCGAAGGCCAATGCGACTCATCAAGAAACCGATGGGTTTCTACTCCGTGGGCTAAAGGCTCTTGCGACACCACTTATTCGCACCAGTATGGCGATACCCGGCAGTTTACTTGTTGTGACGTGGTTAATCGTTCTGGTTGCTGCCATTCAGCTATCGACGCTAGGAAGGAACTTTTTGCCTCCTTTCGATGAAGGGAGCATCCAGGTGAATGTGACTTTGCCGCCCGGTTCGTCTTTGAAGGCATCCAATCAGGTTTCTGGATCAATCGATTCGGTGTTCAAAAGCATGCAGAAGTCGCCAGACAATCCGTCAGGCGAAATTTTAAACTTCGTTCGGCGAACGGGGCGAGCCGAGATGGACGAGCATGCTTCGCCCGTCAACTTCGGCGAATACATCCTCAGTATGAATCCTGAGGCGGAACAGAATCGCGAGGAGATGCTCGCGGGACTTTTGGAACGAATTAAAACAGAAGTTCCGGGAGTTGACATAGAGGTCGAACAGCCGCTGGCGCACTTGATCAGCCATATGGTCTCAGGAGTCTATGCACAGATCGCGATCAAGATTCATGGTGACGATCTAAATACGCTACTTACACTCGCAGAAATGGTGAAAGCGTCCATCAGAGAAGTCGAGGGAATCACCCCTCCCATCGTCGAGCCCGTTCGGATGACCTCTGAACTGCATATCGAGCTACGTGGAGAGGACTTGGCTATATTTGGGCTTACTCGCGAGTACGTCGCCGATGTCTTGCAGACCGCATTGCAAGGCGAAGTTGTCTCTGAAGTCCTCGAAGGTCAGCGTCGTTTCGATCTGTTGGTTCGGCTAGAGGAACAGTATCGAACAGACTATGCCAATTTAGGCAGGCTTCGTATCGATCTACCGCATCAAGGTGGGAATGCAGAGCGGGGCCAAATTGAGCTGCGAGAAGTGGCAACAATTTCTGAAGGAACCGGCCCCAATTCGGTCAACCGAGAGAACGCCCGTCGTAGGATCGTTATTCGCTGTAATACCCAAGGACGCGACCTTGCCAGCGCGGTCAACGAGATTCAGAGTCGGATTAACTCCGATGTCACGATGCCGGTCGGCTACTATGTCGAATTCGCAGGCCAGTTCGAGAGCCAGCAAAATGCGACTCGCTTGATCATGATCCTCGCAGGCGTTGCCGTCATCGGCATGTTCGCGGTGTTGATGATTCTTTTCCCTTCGGTGAGGATCGTTTTGCAAATTCTAAACGCGCTTCCAACCGCATTCATCGGTGGGGTCCTCGCGCTGGTGATTACACAGCAAAACTTGACCGTCGCCAGTTTGGTCGGCTTCATCTCTTTGGGTGGCATCGCGGTACGCAACGGTATTTTGCTTGTCACACACTATTTTCATTTGATGCAGCAGGAAGGCGAATCGTTCTCGCAATCGATGATCGTTCGCGGAAGTTTGGAGCGGCTCGCGCCTGTTTTGATGACCGCATTGACTGCGGGGATCGGCCTAATTCCTTTGGTGCTTGGTGGACAAGAACCGGGCAGAGAAATCTTGTATCCGGTTGCCACCGTCATTTTAGGCGGATTGGTCACATCGACTTTTTGTGAGTTCCTGATTCATCCAGGGCTTTTTTGGAAATTCAGCGGAAAGGACGCCAAGCGTTTGGCGGATGTTGAAGAAGTTACCTCGATTTGAAAGGACTGAAACTGATGAAGAAGTACGCACTTCTATTGATCGTGCCCGCATTGATCTTGTCGACCGGCTGTAAATCGTCGACCGAATCGGATTCGCCTACGGCGTCGGTTGAGGACGATAATGGCCACGATCACGGCGATGGTGAAGGCCAGCACGATCATAGTGTCGAAGGTCACGGACACGGTGTTGGCCCCCATGATGGAACAGTGGCGGATTGGGGCGGCGGAAAATACCACGTCGAATTCACCGTCAACCACGACAAGCAGGAAGCAACCGTTTATATCCTTGGTTCTGATGAAGCGACAGCGGTTCCAATCGAGGCAGAATCTATCGAGCTGAGTATCACCGATCCGTCAATGCAAGTGACATTGAACGCATCTCCTCAGGACAGTGATCCAGAGGGCAAGGCTTCTCGGTTTGTTGGCAATCATGAAAAGCTAGGCGTTGTTCAAGAGTACGCCGGAACGATGAGCGGAGTTGTTGATGGGACACCGTATTCGGGAGACTTTAAAGAGGAAGCCCACGGTGATCATGCGCACTGAGGCTTAGCTTAAACGCTAGGTCCCGATTTGTTCGCAGTGACAAATTGGCGAGTCATCCAATTACGCGACATCGCAATGGCATTATTAGATCCTTCCGCAGAGGAGGATTCATGCATTGGGCGGAAGTCGCTGTGGTTTATCCCCAGCAAAATCATTCGCTGCAGAAACGACTTTTGCGATTAACGTGACTACCGGTGATGTCAACTTTCGATAGCAGTCGTTCAATGTTGTCAAAGGCGGTCAGAATGGCCGTCAGGATAATCTTGACACCGATCAATGCTGCCTAGGCGTTTTCGACGATCCACTCGTCTCGAGCGTAATAGTTTGATTTGCGAAGACCGTAGTAGTGCTCGGCCATTTCCAGATGGTTGTTGTTTCCAGTGATAGCGAGAGGTCCCCGGGGCAATCGCTTGTCGGATGCTTTCAGTTTCATATTGCCGATCACCAGCCATTCGCGGCGTACTAGCACTTCGCGATGAATCGGGCAGATTTTCACGATCAGCGGGCGAGCGATGATCCCATTAAAATTGTGACGAGACATCCCGCGAGAATCGTAGACACCAACCATCGGGCCGAAGTCACCGTTTTCAAAGATCCTGGCGTAGACGGGATCGCCACCTTTCATTTCGGCGAGCAGGATATCGCCGACCGCGTATGCCTGCCGTTTGGGGATCTTGCGAGTTTTAAACGAGAGACTGACAAGCTCAGCCGATTCACCGTCGTTGGTGAGATCTTGAATTTGAGCATCGAGGACTGCCTCGACTGTTCCGATCAGCTCGGCCAAGGTCGGCTTTCGTTTCCAGTCTCGCTGATAGAGTTTGCGGACTTCGTCGAAGCAATCGGCAACACAGTCGTACGCTTCGTCGCCGATGTAGGACTTCGCTTTCGGCTTGTCTGGATAAAGTGGAGACCAGCTCATCAAGAACCTAAAGATAGTGACAGTGCCCGAGGCGGGACTCGAACCCACACAGCCGTATCTGGCCGACACAATATCACGTTGATTGTGATTGATCCCAATGAAGCATTCAAGTTCTGACGACTCCACTGCCGGATTGCTGTTGGCAAGTGGATCGCAACGTTGGATTATGAATGGTGTTCCAAGGATTCAGGCACGTAATCTGCATACCGCACCGGGGTATGCTCCGAGCTATCGAACGGTAGCCTATCGAACGACGGCCCAAAACTCCGAATCGACAAACACTGTCTGCGTCAGCAACATTTCAGCACCGACGGCGTGCGAAGTCAGTCAGAGTTGCGATGGTTCGTTTGCGAATAGGGAATAGCCAAGCCAGTTGTTCAATTCGCGAGCAAGTTGGTTTGAAAACGTCCGGCGAATGATGTGTGGTGAAGACATCCGCAACAGTCGTTGAATACTCAGTAGGCAGATGGCACCTGTTCATACTTTACTCGATAACAATTGCGATGATGCCCGATGAACAACTCCGAAGATCGGCGACATTTTTTAAAGACAGGTTCTCTTGCTGCCGCAGGTCTCACGGGCGGATTCCTCCCTGGAGCCACGCTCGGGCAACAGCAGTCAGGCAGTAAGGAACTGGCAGATGAGGCGAAAGCCGCGACCGCCGCGAGCCAAATTCCGACGGAATCAAATGTGCCTGCCGAGATTGATGGATTTAGTCGATTTAGACCATCGCGTGGGAACGATCCTGACTCGGATTACTACCTCGGTAAGTTGATGCCCGGCTTTCGACCCGCCGCCGCGGGGCCTGCACCTTTCGTTGCACCGGACTTAGACAAGCTACCGTGGAAAATGGTTGACGGAGTAAAAGAATTTCAACTGGTGTCGATGCCGGTCAAACGGGAGTTCCTTCCCGGCTACCAGATGGACGTATTTGGTTTCAATGGCAGCATGCCGGGACCAACCATCGAAGTAAATCAGGGTGATCGAATTAGAATCGTCGTTACCAATGAACTTCCTGAGGACACCTTCGTGCACTGGCACGGGTTTGAGCTACCGATTCAATATGACGGAGCCGCTACCCTGACGCAGAATCCGATCAAGCCTGGACAGTCGATGGCGTATGAGTTCGATGTGCATGAGGAAGGAACGTTCTTCTACCATTCGCATGTCGCCATGCAGGAAGCGTTCGGTCAGGTGGGATGGTTCATTGTACATCCGAAAAAAGTGTTTGATCCGCCGGTCGATCGCGACTTTGGATTGATCTTTCAGAACTTTCATATCGGCCCAACGCAAACGGTGTCCGATTCGTGGGCGATGGATTGGAACTGGCACACCATCAACGGAAGAAGTGGTCCGTACACAACGCCATTGGTGTGCAAACATGGCGAGCGTGTGCGGGTTAGGTTGATGAACTTTGCTCCGATGCAGCACCATCCGATTCACTTACATGGGCACACCTATTGGGAAACTGGTCACGAAGGAGCGCGTTCCCCAAAGAGCGCGTGGGTCCCACGGAACGTATCGCTTGTCGGGGTTGCTCAAGCAACGGATTTTGAATTTATAGCCAACAATCCTGGTGACTGGATTTTCCATTGTCACATGGTCCATCACATGATGAACCACATGGTTCGGCAGGTGGGGCCGCGAATACGTGAGAACAGTTCCGTGGACCGTTACATGGCAAGTGCGGACCAACGTCCCGCCGTCGATTTTTCTCGAGAAGGTGACCAGTGGAATGTGCCTGGATATCCGCAAAAAATGCAAGGCATGGAAAAGGATCCAACATTGATGAAGGCCATCTGGTCTCGCAAAGAGACGCGTGGGATGCGAGCGAATTATCCAATGTCTGTCAAAGGTTTGATGACCGTGCTACGAGTCTTGCCAGACGATCTCTATCAGTTGGTCATGGAGAGTGATGAACTGCTGGAAAAAGGTGCTGTGTTTGCTGAAATCGTGAGACGATTTGGCGATCCAGAACACTACAAGGCGGCCCCAAAAATGATGGAGATGGGGTAAGGCTCAAATAACGGTCACTCCCCTTGTCAAATTTCGTCACTGCCTAGAAGTCTGAGTTTCCCTATTCGATGCTGGTGAGTTACGTTCCGCATCGTAGCGTCGATGCAAGTTTTTGATCTCGTTGACCCGCGACGGAAAGTTGCGATCTGAGAAGGGTTCAAGATTTAAGTCATTCGAACAATCGTTTTTCAGCGGATAACTATCTCTCTATGAACCCCGGTGAATTCAAACGGTTGGGTTATCTCGGTTTCGCTGTCGCTGAAATATGTCCGGGTGGCATTGGCCCCGTTGGCGCGGAAAGTCCACCTTCTAGAAGGAATCCTTCAATCAGCGTTTCTTGGCTCCGCCAAGCGATAAGGTGTTGAACGTAATTGGCTTTCTCCAAATACAGATTTCTCTGGCTTTGCAGAACCGCAGGCCAGTCCACACGATTTTCTTTGTACGCGTCGAGCAATACTTCATAGGCGCGCCGTGATTCCGGTAAGATGACTTCCTGATAGCTGCGAACGTTTTGTAGAGCGGTCAGATAGTTTTGATATGACTGGGCAAGTTGTCGTTGTAGCGAAAACTCGATCCGCTCAATCTCCCCCTGTTGTCTGACGATGTCTGCTTCCGCTTGCCGGATGGTTCCCTGGTTCCAATCGTACAGGGGGACTTCCAGTGATAGTCCAGTGTTATGTGTGTTTTGTCCGGCTTCAAAGTTCCGACCATATCCGTATGTCACGACAAGATCAGGGATTGGCTCGACAGTTTCTCGCTTCAGTTTGATTTGGTCAGCCTGAAGCTTCGCACGTGCACCTAGTATCTGGGGACTTTCAGTTGTTAGGCGGTTCAGAGCTTGGTCGAAATCGATCAATGAAAGCTCACCTTCGAGTGATCCTTCTAGCGGTGTCGGCTGCATCCTCAACCCGGCAAGCGAAGCCATCCCGTACCACTTGGCTCGCAATTGGTTGCGAGCCATCAAAAGATCCAGACGAACCTTTTGCAGCGTCACATTGGCTTGGTGCAATTGGTCCCGTGTCGCTTGGCCTTCGTTGTACAGCTCTCGCGCGGTCACGACAGCATCCTCGGCGTTCTTAAGAATCTCATTGTGAATCGCGACGATCTGCTGTTGCCCCAAGGTCATCCAGAAGCTCATTCGGACATCGTTCATCACCTGGTACTGTTGTTCGAGAGCCCGCCACTGAGAAGCGCGGGTCAACTGCAAAAACTTTGCTCGGCTTAGCTGAAGCTTTCGTCCGGTGACAATCCGTTGCGAAAATTCGACACCTTGCCATTCCCCAGCGGTTCCCTCGAGCCCAGCCTGTTCGCCGATGTAACTGAGTGTTGGATTGGGAACGAGACCTGCTTGGATCGCTTTGCCTAGCTCGCCTTGAGTCTGAGCCTGTGCTTGCGCCAAAGTCGGATTGCGACTACAAGCCATCGATTCAATCGCTTCAATGGTCAGTGGAGCTTCATCGGATGGGAACATCTGTTCGGTCAGCGACTGTGGGACGGGCGGCACCTGCGGGGGCTCGGTGAAACGTTCCCCAATACTTGCGCGGATATCTCGCGACCCAGCGTCCTGAGGTGGTGTTTCAATCGTCGATCTGATCCGACGCGAATCCGTCGTCGGAGACTGTGCGCTGCAGATTCCGGCAATCATTCCAAGAGCCAACGCGAAGGCGGTGAGTTGAATCTTTTGCGACATGGTTCAATCCGTTGAACACTTTTTGCTACGAGGAACTTGAGAGGTTGCGACTAGTCGACGATCTCGGAGAGATGTTTCTTGCGTTGCACCATCCGTAGTGCTGCGTCGTACCAATGCTGTGTGCGATTGTCGTTGATGGTCTGATAGAGAGGCAAAAACGGATCATCACCTCGTGGGTTGGTACCGTAATAGATCTGCGGTAGACACGACGAATAGTGTGGCCCTGTGCATCGAATGTCGGGACACAGACAGCGGCCTTGGCTTCGTGTAGGCAGTGCCGGTAGGACGCGTTTACCTGCAGGCGCCAACGCCAATACGCCACTCGGTTTTGAAATGCTCGCAGGCAAATCTTCTTTCCCAGAGTTTATCGGTCGGAGTTGCGGTTCTTCGCCTTTACCGGTCGTCGTCTCGGCGTCTTGAACGATCGCCGTGACTAATGTTGGGGCCGGAAGACGTGCGTCCCAGGGGCCAGAGGCTGCGACGGTGTTGACCATCATTGTCACCGCGATTGCGGCAATCCATTTTTGCCTAAGCTTCATTGCACCATCCACCACAAGATCAGAAAACAAGTTCTAATTTCTTATCGGGCATACTTGGGCAGGGTCTCTGATAAAACCCGTTCCGGACTCGCAACCGGTCAAGTTCGTGCCGGTATGTTTCGTCAAGAAAGTGTTGACTTTGGGAACTTCTGTCTATTTCGTTAAAGAGTTGTACGCTGTGAACTTCGATTCAGTCTCGCCCGGTCGGTCACATCCGTCAGGCGACGTAGTGCGGAACGATCATCATGACAGCCATGACGATCATGACCGAATTCTCGATGATCGTAACAACAGACATTGGGAGATTGAATGCTGTGCCAAGGCACGCGCATTGAATCGCTTGCTTTTTGCGAACGGCGGACACAACACCGATCAATCCAACTGACATGATGATCGCGGTGGCAATATTCGCGAGTAGTAAGACGCTTTGTGTGACGAACAAGATCCCGAGAGTGACTTCGACCCACGGATAAGCTAAGGCATACGATCGTGATCGTTTCGCGATGATGTCGTATGTCGAAAACGCGTCAGCGAATTTGGAGACGTCCAAGAGCTTGAAAAACGCGAAGCTTAAGAAAAAGAACCCCATGAAGTAGCTCATGCCGAGCGACAATGTCCAAGTCCCGGACGCTTGCAATATCAGAAGTGTCGCGCCGACGACATAGGTAACGACAAGAAACAACGGCTTGTAGGTCGAGAGTTGAATTGACGGTTCTTCCTCGGCCGGTTTGATTTCCGACTTCGCAGGTGAGTCTTCTCTCACGATTTCTGCATCGAAGCCTTGGTTGCGGACAAGGGTAACGATTTCGTTTGGGTTCGTGTCATTTGCCAAGTCGACATGTAGTAGCTTTCGAGGATCGTCAAGATCGGCATGCCAGGACTTAACCCCATCGGAAGCATCCAGGTGCGGTCGGATTTTGCTCAAACAGCTGCCACATTTCATCGCTGTCGCGATTTGAATTGACATGGTTATTCCTCTTCGGTTTCTTCTGAGTGGTCGTTGACGAGCGATTGAATGATTGGGCAACCCCGAACATCTCCACGCCCCGAACATTGACAGACAAGTTCCTGAAGCGTTGTTTCCATCTGTTGAAGATCGATGATCCTTTGACGGATAGAAACCAGCTTTAGCTCAGCCAATCGTTTAACGTCGGCACGGCTTCCGGTATCACCGTCGGACAGTTTCAGCAGATCGGTGATCTCGGCCAATGTGAATCCAAGGTTTTGGGCACGCTTGATAAAGCGAATCCTTGCCGCGGTCCCAGGTGGGTATTCGCGAAACGTTGTCGAAACAGGTACAGGTTTTTGAACCAACCCTTTCCGTTCATAAAAGCGGATGGTTTCGACGTTCACTCCTGCGGCTTTGGCAACGGTTCCGATGGTTTGACGCTTCATCTATTTGTCCTCCAATGGCATTATCGACTCCGTACCACGGTACGGAGTCAAGGCTTTTCTGGAATAACTGCGCATCGCACTGTGATTGCATTCTTGACCAAAGCCTTTTGCGAGCAGTGACTACCTCTCAATTGAGTTCGCAAGACCGTGGTACGAAAGACCAACGGGACCATCCCGCTCAGGTGTACCGAACGTGTTGGACACCAATTGCAAAGGGAAAGGGTGGCGAATTGACTTCATGCCCGAAACAAATCGATCGCGATACTTTCGTCATAAATCCCGAGGCTTAGTCGCCTTCGGCATCGATTTTGCGACCGCGAGATCGTAATCCATTGCCAGTGGGATTCGATGGAATGCGACCGATGACGAACCACGATGATTAATCTTTAATGTCTGACAAGCACAACGAACACGATCGAAAAGGGGATTACGAACAGGGGAGCCTGTCTCTGCTCGGTTCGGTGTCGATGGGTACCGGAGTCATGATCGGTGCGGGAATCTTTGCGCTAACGGGTCAGATTGCCGAGCAGGCTGGTGGACTCTTTCCGCTCGCCTTCCTCTCTGCGGCGGTGGTTGCGGCCTTTAGTGCCTATTCCTACATCAAGATGGCCGAACAGTTCCCATCGGCTGGTGGGATCGGAATGTTCCTTGTCAAAGCGTACGGCAAGGGGACCGTCAGTGCTGGCATGGCACTGCTGATGTATTTCTCAATGGTGATCAACGAAAGTTTGGTCGCAAGAACATTTGGAACGTATATGTTGCAATTGTTCGATGCCCAAGACTCGAGATTCTGGGTTCCTGCTTTGGGCGTCGGATTACTGGTCGTTGTCTTCTTGATCAACATCACAAGTACGCGATTCATCGGTACATTCTCAACAGTCACCGCGGTGTTGAAAATTGGCGGGATCCTTGTCTTTGCCGCGGTTGGCATTTGGATATCGGGTTTTTCATTCGAAAATTTTGGGCCGACCGAGCGCAGTTCCACTGGAAGCTTTTTGTCAGCGACGGCGTTAGCATTGCTCGCTTTCAAGGGATTTACGACGATCACAAACAGTGGCGATGAGATTGTTGATCCAAAGAAGAACATCGGCAGGTCGATTTTAATCTCCCTGGTGATCTGCCTCGTCGTCTATCTGTTGGTCGCGATGGCGGTTGGGGGCAACCTGTCGATCGAAAAGATTATTGAGAGTCGAGACTTTGCGCTTGCCGAAGCGGCACGTCCGGCTGTCGGTCAATGGGGAACAAACTTTACTGTCGGTCTCGCAATGATCGCGACGTTTTCGGGGCTTATCGCAAGCACCTTTGCAGTATCGCGAATGCTGGCGATGCTGAGCGAAATGAAACTGGTTCCACATCGCCATTTCGGTATGCCGGGAGGCATCCAGAAGCATACCCTCGTCTACACGATTGTGTTCGCCATTCTACTGACAGTGTTTTTAGATCTATCACGGATCGCCTCACTGGGGGCGATCTTTTATATCGTGATGGACATCGCGATTCACTGGGGAGTCCTAAGGCACTTGACGGCGAAAGTCGATGCTCGGCCTGCGATCGTGATCACGGCGATCGTGTTGGATGTGATCGTGCTTGGAGCTTTCGTTCTGCTAAAGGCCCAATCGGATCAATTTGTTCTCGTCGTCGCGGGTGTTGGGATGGCCGTTATCTTCATCGGGGAGCGTTGGTTCCTTTATCGCCAACAGCAGGATTGAGTACCAGTGCCAGAAACGGTTCTTGGCAATGAGCAGATCGGCTGTGCTCGCTGTTGATGACAGAGTACCGCCACCGGATTGAGAGTAGATAAGTCTCTACTAGGAAGATTGCAGCAATTTGCCATCCGGCCAGTGATCGAGTCGCAGAACTTTCGCGATTCGTTGGTTACCATTTTCGACAGTGCCCGAGGCGGGACTCGAACCCGCACAGCCGTATCTGGCCGGGGGATTTTAAATCCCCTGTGTCTGCCAATTCCACCACCCGGGCAATTGTCGTTCTTTGGTGTCAATTCAGCCCGCGTTAGCGAGAGACTTCAGATGAGTGGCTTCTTAGCCATTGCGTCTGATGACGGTGCTGAATCTTTGTTCCGGAGTTTGCCAAGTTTTAACGCTGTGGAGACGGCTTGGCCAGGGAACTATCACCAACTTGTCGCCAATTTCTAGAGGCAGGACAGGACAATAGGTTCGTTTGGCAAAAACACTTGCTAGAGCGTTTGGCCGGAGATAGACCTCGGCCACGCCGAAACGGTGTCCGAAATCTTGCAGATAGCCGCGTATCAAGGTGATCCCGATCCGCGATTCAATAACCTAGAGAAAATAGCACCCCAGCGGTCCAAAGCGGCGGACCGCTGGGGAGCAAATGGTTGACATCCTTGTCGATAGGATCCTTCCCTTCAAAACGCATCATGCATTTTGATGACGACCGCGTCGTGCGGTCCATGTCTGTTTAACAACCTGATAAGACGCTTCGACAGCCTTACCTTGTTGGTCTACACGCGTGGCTAATTCGGCAAGACGTGACTTCATGTACGCTTGCTCGACGTGGTCCTTCGACACATCCGTTGCTGACTTGACTGGTCCCTGCATCATGGTCGCCTTTGGTCAGAATGGTGTCCGCAAAGAGTTTGCGGTTGCGAGTAGACGAAAAGTTTATGCCAAATGCGCAACACCACCAATAGCAAAATCTTACGTGTTCGTTTAATCACTCGTTGTTGTTAAAAAAGGTCATCAAGAAGACATCCTGCAATGTCGGAAACACGCAACTGTACATTTACTTTGATCTTGGCTTCAGTCCATTGGGTGTCGCTTGCGATGTTGCAGGTTCATCTGGCCAATGATGTTTCGGATAGCGGCGTTTCAATTCCTTTTTGACTTCGATGTAGGTCGTCTTCCAAAAGCTTTCCAAGTCATCGGTAATCTGTTGTGGTCGATGGTTGGGGCCGAGCAAATGTAGTTGCACATTGATCGATCCTCCTGCCAATTTTGGAGCGGACTGCCAACCAAAGATTTCTTGGATACGCACCGCAAGTACAGGTGGCTTGCCAGGTTCGTAGGTCAAGCGAATGCGATTCCCGCTGGGGACTTCGATCGATTCGGGGGCGTTTCGATCAATCCACTGTTGTTGTTCGTAGGTCAATAATCCGCGCAAGTGATCCAGCCATGCCGAGTTTTGTAGCTCTTTGAAGGACAAGCAGCTCTGGCAAAGCTGCCTCAATACGGTCTCCAAAGCGTCACTCGATCGCAGCGGAAGTGAATCCTGCGAAGCATATTCGTCAAGGAAACGCCACCGAGCCAGATAGCTCTGCAGCGCCTTTTCATTTGGAAGCACATCGTTGAGCCGCGAGTTGGCTTGGCTGAACAGGAGCTGCGCGGAATCCGCATCGGCTTTGGTGCTACACGGATTTTCGTTGATCAATAAATCGAGGATGTAGTGGCGATCTCTTGCGACGACCGATTTCATTGTGGGGTGAAAGAATTTTTCAGTCTTTTGAATCGCCCAGTGTGACGGAAACCAGGCTGGATCCACGGCAGAAGCCAACCTCACTTTTGCCTCGCTGCCTTTTCCATCAACGTTCAAACACAGAAAGAACTCGCTCGTTCGGACTGATGAAGCCGCATCCAGTTGAACGCCGCGTTTTCCTACCATGAGGCCTTTGTTGGATCCGGCTGATCGGCGACGTGCCAAGCGGTCTGGATAGGCGGTCAGGAGGGCACGGGAGAGGCGTTCTTCGATCTCCAGTTCGCTGGTTTCACTAGTCGCTTCGGCGCTGGGCGTCTGCTGGAGGATTTGCCGAGCAACCCGCGCGATCGTTTGGCTGGCTCCTCGATGAATGTCATCGTCGCGGCCGCCTTGGAGGAATCGTGTCAGCCGAACGAGTCGGTCGAAGAGATCGCTTTCAACACTGGTCTGCTTTGACATCCGATTGCCGGTTCTTTGAAACGGATCTCGTTCGGATAGGATCGCGGCGGCGAGCGCCGCTTCCTCAACACAGTTCCATTGGACTGCCGAAATCATCAACCGTCCAAGTCTGGGATGAAGCGGCAAAGAGAGTAGTTGTTCACCGACGGTTGTTAGGCGGCCATGATCGTCGATCGCGTCAAGCAAACGCAGTTGCTGTTGCGCAAGTTCGACAGCAGCTTCGTTGGGTGGCGTTACCCAAGGAAAATCGAATGTCTCTTTTTCACCCCAGCCTGCCAAGTGTAAGAGCGCCGTCGACAGATCCGTGCGAAGTATCTCCGGCGTGTTGTGCGCAGGTCGGCTTCGATCAAGTTGTTTAGGCCACAGACGAAAGCATGTTCCTGGTGCCGTTCGACCGGCTCGGCCCGCACGTTGATCGGCAGAAGCTTGCGAGATCGGTTTGATTATTAGCTTGGACAGCCCAACGCCGGTGTCGAATTCCGTCTGTCGGGCCAGTCCGGTATCGATAACACATTGCACACCGGGAATCGTGATCGACGTTTCTGCCACATTGGTCGCGAGCACAATTTTGCGTCGATCCGATGGTGCGAGCACCGCATCCTGCCGATCGGGAGGCAAGTCACCATAGAGCGGCAGAACGTCGATGGCCGCTTTGCGAGCGATTGAGTCGATCCGATCTTGGGTGCGAACGATTTCGCCAACGCCGGGAAGGAACACCAAGATATCGCCTGAGCGTTCTTGGATGGCCTGGGGCAAAACGTTGGCGACACGATCGGCAAGTTCATTCGCAGTGGGACGAACAGGCTGAAGAGACTGATCGTATTTGATTGCGACATCGAATGCCCTGCCTTCGCTTTGGACGACCACTGAGTCGTCAATCAATGATTCAATTGGCGCGGTGTCCAACGTCGCACTCATCACCAACAATCGAAGTTCGGGACGCAGCGTCGTTCGAATTCGCTGCAACATACCGAGGATCAAGTCGACTTCGACGGAACGCTCGTGAAATTCATCAATGATCACACAGCCAACGTTTTCAAGGAGCGGATCCGAGGCAAGCTGTCGAAGCAGGATGCCCGACGTCATCGAAACGAATTTCGTCGTTTTGGAAACTTGGCGGTCAAAGCGGACATGGTATCCGTAAGTCTGACCAGGGCGTTCGTCGATCAGTGAGCTAAGTCGCACTGCTGCCGCACGAGCCGCCAATCGTCTCGGTTGCAGCATCAGAACCTGCCCGAGATCGCCAACGTCGGTCTTCAAAATCGCGGGGGGAACGCCAGTCGTTTTTCCAGCCCCAGGTGGAGCACGAAGAATGACTGCTCGACCGCTAGATAGTTCACCGGTAATACGGTCGAGACAGTGTGCAATGGGAAGCGACGGCGAATCCATTCAATATTCAAACGCAGGGTTTTGAAACGATCGATGGGCAACCCGAATGGATCAATGAGTCCGTTTGGAAACAGGTCGCCGACGTTCCAAATGCAAACGAGTTTTCCTTCAAGATGCCTAGTTGGACGAAGGGATCTCTTGAAAAAGCATCGGGAGGAATTTGGGGAGATAGTCATCGCGCCAAACATCCCAATTGTGAGCACCCTCGCTTTCGACGTACTGGTGATCGACGTTCTCCGCCTGCAGCGTCTTGATGAACTGGTGGTTTCGTTCAAGCAAGAAATCTTTGTCACCGCATGCGATCCAAAACAGTTTCATTTGCTTTTTGAAACCGGCTAGATCGGTCGCGATTTCCTCCAGCGAATCGACGTTCGGGGCAGCCGAACTGAACGCTCCCGCGTATGAAAAGTCGTTGGTGCCCAAGGCGGTGCGAATGGTGTGTCCGCCACCCATCGATAAACCGGCGATCGCTCGCCCGCCAGGCGACCGGATGACACGGTAGTTTTCTTCGACCCAAGGCAGCAGGACTTCGTCGAGATCACGCACCATCTTTTCGTTATTCTGTTCACTGTATTGGCGAGCGACATTGCCATAGGGCAGTGGAACTGGGTGACCATGTGGCATCACGATCAGCATTTCATTTGCTTTGCCCTCTGCGATCAAATTGTCTGCGATGACGTTCGCACGTCCGACTTCTGTCCAAGCGGTTTGGTCATCACCGAATCCATGCAGCAAAAATAGTACGGGGTACTGGCGATCCGGATTCGCGTGGTAGCTCGGTGGCGTATAAACAACGACGTTTCGTTGATTTTCTGTAATCGGAGAATCGTAGATGTGGTGGTGCAATACGCCGTGTGGGACGGACTGAATTTGCGTCACGATTGCTGGATCACCGGGAACCTCGAAAAGGTTTTCCAGGGTATACCACTTTTTGGCCCAGCGATTTCGGATGTCCAATTGGGCCGAACCGTCGACGATCATTTTGTATTCGTAGATGCCCGGCTGGAACGTTTTCGATGTACCTACCCAGAGTCCATCTTCGTTCTTTTGAAGTTCGACCGATGACAGTTCGTCAGCGACTCGATTGATTTCGACCTTGACGGTTTCTGCCTTCGGCAGATGTGTTCGGAAAGTCACGGTGCCGTCGTCGTTGACTTGAGGCGATTGCACTCGCTGCGCATAAACATTGACGCAAGACAAACATGCAATGGCGAAGATGGCTGAGATGGTTCTCATCGATCGTCTTAGTTGAAAGAGGTGTGTGAGGTGAATGGTTCAATCAGTATCTAGTGACGCGTAGCCAGCTTGACTTTTTAGCACTGATTATCTTTTGACAAAACGAACGTTAACGGGACTGCCGATTTTGATTTCACTGCCCGTCGAAGTCAGGAGTCCTGTGTCCTGATCGATTTTCATCGAAATCACATTGCCGGTTTTTTGATTCGCGACGACAAGGAAATCTCCTGAAGGGGCGATCCCGAAACCTCGGGGAGTTTCACCGCCTGAGGAAACGTTGTCGACAAGCGAGATTGATGGGACCGATGCATCCAACTTGATGACCGCGATCGAATCGTGCCCACGATTGGAGACATACGCGAACTTTCCATTGGGGTGGAACAGGCATTCGGCGGTCGTATTGCCTTGACTGGAGGCGCCCTGGGGCAATGTCGAAATGACCTCTCCAAGAAACAGTTCGCCTTGATTCGTCGAGTATTTCAACAACGCGACTTCCGAGGTCAGTTCCAGATTGGTCAACGCATAAAGTCCGACGGGATGCAGACAGAAATGGCGCGGGCCACCACCAGCGGGTGTCTTTAGTGCATAAGGGTTTGCCGGTCGCATCTTTCCTGTTTCGGGATCAACGTCCAAAACAAGAATCTTGTCGATGCCAAGGTCCGCCACGAAAGCTTGATCGCCATTGGCTGAAAAGTTGATCGAGTGGGCGTGGGGACCTTCCTGCCGGTTTGGGTTGACGCTGCTGCCTTTGTGCTGGAAGAACGCTGTTCGCTCACCGAGTGACCCATCGGAGTTGATCGCGAAGGCCGCGCTGCTTCCGCCGGTGTAGTTCGCGACTCCGACATATTTACCGTTGGGTGAGACGGCTACATGACATGCACCCAGTCCACCCGATGGTACCGCGTTTAACTTTTCAAGAGTGCCATCCTCTTTGATCCTGTAGGAGATCAATCCGATCGTGTCAGCGTCTCCGCCCCACGCTTCCGATGCGGCATAGAGATGGTCGCCGCTGGGGGAAACCGCGACGAAGGAAGGGTTGATTGCGGCAGCGGCCAATTTGGGTTCGCCGATCGATCCGGTGCTCTCGTCGAATTCACTGACGTAGATTCCTTCGCTTGATGACCCACCCAAGGTGTAAGTCCCGAAATAGACGAAGGTTTTGGCCTGTAGCGAGGGGCAAAGACAGACCAGAGTCGACAAAGCCATCAGCGCGGCGATCACGAAACGTTGGGGACGCATGGCAGACCGGTGGGTGAGTTGAAGCTGGGAAAAGACTGGGATCGGTTGACTTGATTCACATCGTCGTCCGGCGACATCTTATCATGCGGGCATTGAAAAATCCCGAGGGTGACCAAACCGATGATACATTCGGTTGGCCGCTGGATTTGAAAAACGCATCGCAATCAGAATTCTAGATCGAGGCGACGAAATGTTGGGCAAGCTGCGATTGAATTGGGTAAACGCCATCTACAAAGCGACGATAACGACATCCATCGGATGTTTGTTCGGTTTGGTCGGGGGCGGCGGGGCTACCAATGCACAGGTCGTCGGCGTCCAAGTGACTGATGCGAAAACTGACAACGAGTCAGCTTCTAGTCAAACGCCGGCAATCAACGGTGACGAGTTGGCAGCGGAGTATTTTCGGGATCAGACCTCGCAAATCGCAAGCGGCTCACTACGAAAATTCGAATCGCTTGAGCAATGGACCCAGCAACGCGGCGAGTTCAAGGAACAATTGCTGGACATGCTGGGGCTTAACCCATTTCCTGCTAAATCTGCTCTGAACGCGGCCGTCACTTCGACCCACGAAGCGGACGGTGTCGTTGTCGAAAATGTGCAGTTTCAATCGTTGCCGGGTTTGTACGTTACTGGCAACTTCTATCGTCCCGCAAAACAGCAAGGACCCTTGCCAGCCGTTTTGTACGTTTGTGGTCACGGCCGTGAAGTCAAAGACGGCGTCAGTCTTGGTAATAAGACTCACTACCAGCACCATGGCGGATGGTTCGCACGGAACGGATACGTTTGTTTGACTATCGATACGATTCAGCTTGGCGAAATCGAGGGCGTGCACCATGGCACCTACCGTAAAAAGATGTGGTGGTGGAACAATCGAGGCTACACCCCGGCGGGTGTCGAAGCGTTCAACTGTGTCCGTGCGCTGGACTACCTACAGTCGCGTCAGGAAGTCGAGGGGGATCGCATCGGGGTTACCGGGCGCAGCGGAGGCGGCGCCTATTCATGGTGGATCGCGGCAATTGACGAACGTATCAAAGTTGCCGTCCCCGTCGCAGGGATCACGAATATGGTCAACCACGTCGTTGATGGATGTGTCGAAGGTCATTGCGATTGCATGTACATGGTGAATCGGTTCCGATGGGACTTTTCGAAAGTTGCCGCCCTTGTAGCGCCACGCCCGTTATTGATCAGCAATACCGACAGTGATCGAATCTTTCCGCTTGACGGTGTCGTGGACTTGCACGCTGATGTTCGCCACATCTATGAACTGTATGATTCGGAAACCCATTTGGGGCTTCATCTGACGCAGGGGCCGCACAAGGATACGCAGGAGCTAAGAGTCGGAGCGTTTCGCTGGTTGAATCGGTTTTTGCGTGATGACGATTCATTGATCCAAGACGTCGCGACGCCCTTGTTCAAGCGTGAACAACTGAAAGTATTTGATCAATTGCCAAGTGACGAACAGGTCACGTCCATCCACGAAACCTTTGTTCCGAAGGTGGACGAAGGTCTGGATGTGGAATCTGTTGCGGCTGTCAATAACGTCATCGCTGGTCTGCGGTCGATGACGTTCAACGGTTGGCCCAAAGATGAAACGCCGCTGGATATTCAGGAGGTCACGTCGGAGAATGCGGCTGCCGATTGTCGAGTGCTTGAGTTCTCGTCGCAGCATCCTTATCGCTTGACCGCGTACGTCATTTGTCGTGCTAAGGATCGAGATGCACCGACCGAGATCACGGTGCTCGATCAACAGAGCTACCAAGCGTACGCACCGGCTCTTGCTGCCTTGTTTCCTGGTCAGTTGGCCGGTGTGAAACCGGATCCAGAGAAGGTGCAGCAATTCGTTGATGAATCATGCTCGTGCAATCAAGCGTTTTTGATCCCGCGAGACGTTGGCCCAACGCGAGCCTCCGAAGACGATCGTGGTCGGACCCATATGCGCCGCAGGTACATGCTGCTTGGCCAAACGCTATTTGGGATGCAGATCTATGATGTTGTTCGGGGCATTGAAGCTCTTCGCGAATTCGAGCCACTGCGTTCAAGTTCGATCATTATCGGCGGCGAAGGTGATGCCGCAGTGCTGGCAGCCTATGCCTCATTGATGTCGAAAGGTGTCGGGTATTTTGGGAGTGCGGATCTTCCGAAAAGCAATCGTGACGCACCCGATCTATTGAATGTCAGTCGTGTGATTGAATTGGTGGATGTGCAGAAGATTGTCGAGTCGTCTCATTGGCCGCGGACGGAGTCGACGAGCGATTGAGTTTTTTGAGACACGCAACCGCGGCTAACGCCGTTGCGGCTCATGTTGGTGTTTTAATAACCGTGGCTAGTGCCGATGCGGCTGATGTTGTTGGACTGAGCCGTGATCGCGCTAGCGACGGTTTCTTGGAGTATTGCGCGTTGGCAGGCGGAGCCTGCGAGACATCACATGCGAGGCAGGAGCCTCGCACGAGCGTGTAGAGGAGATCGGTTAAGGCACGCAACCGCGGCTAACGCCGATGCGGCGGATGTTGGTGTCCCAACCGCGGCTAATGCCGATGCGGCTCATGTTGTTGTACTGAGCCGTGATCGCGCTAGCGACGGTTTCTTAAAACACCACGCAAGCGGCAACCCGACATTGCGATCCAACTCAGTCTTCCATCAACAAAACACGCAGTTGCTCGACGGCTTGGTCGACTTTGTCAGCTTCGACGGCGGCTTGTAGTGTTGTGAGGCGAAGCATCCGCCGAATATCGGGGTTTTCGACTTCTCGTGCGACATCCGAAAGCACGTCGACGAGCACTTCTTTCGGGAGCCCGCGAGCGATTTCGATCGCGGCTTTCGCGGTTTGCAACCGCATTTCTCGATGACGCTGATCCATCATTTTCGCCTGCTCGCGTTCTCGCATTTCGGCATGTTCACGCTCGCGCATCTCGCGTTCATGCATTTCTTTACGACGGACATCGAGTTCTTTTTCGTGGTGACGCTGATCCTCGAGATGACGTTCCATCTTTTCGACTTCTTCACGCAATCGATTGCGATGCTGTTCAAGCTCGCGCACTTCGTTTTGCATCGCTTCAAGGTGACGACGTTGTTCCTGCGATTCGCGCTCGATCCGATGTCGTTGCTCGTCACGTTCGCGCGCATGTTCTTCGACGATTCTTCGAAGCTCGCGCGGATCCATCAACTGCGGACGGTTTCCCCGTTCGTTTGGTGGCGTGATTTGATCACGTGCCGAGGGACGGTCTGTTGGAGGACGAAGGGCGGGCGGACGATCAGGATTCGCAGGGCGTCGCTCGCCTTTCTGTTCAAAGATGACTTGTTCGACGTCGTTGAAGGGAGAGTCAACCAATGGCTGAAGTGTCGGCTCGTCTGCTAACGCGGTCGACCCCGCCAGGATGGTTGACGCGAAGAGCGTATTGGAAAGTAGCAATCGGATTGACTTTGCAGTATTCATCGTCGTTGAACCGTGGAGGGAAGGGGAACCGCGGAGGAAGGAAGATACGATGTCTCGCCAGACCGGCGCAATCTCAGGCGATACCGTGATTGCGGACTGTGAGTGAACGCAACATCCATTGAAAAGCGTTCGCTCTTACCAAGGCAATGGGAGAGCATTGTTGAACTCTATCTTAGCGTTTGCGTCGTGCAGACGCAGTGAACGACAACCGCTACCGGCGTCGCTACGCCAGCATGGCGGCGCTACAGGCCTTTGCCCACTTTTGATGAAAGGTTCCCAGTTTTTCGTTGGTTGGCTTCTCCAGTTCGATCGAAGAGCACAAACCGACAACACGATCAATATCGTTCCAAAGGTGTTCTGAAACCAGCGAAGGGATTTCGCGAAGCACCTGATCGATCGAGTGGGCGTGCTGAAGTTCTTCTTGTAGCACGTCCAGCAGGGGAGCACACCAAGAATCGATCGCCACAGCGGATGCGCCCAGAGCGATCAGTTTGGCAATGTCGTCTGCGGAGATTTCACCCGGAACGACCCAGAGGGGAAGTTCACTGAGATTGTTTCGGCGAAGGAATTTTCGAGTGCTCGCGACGATCGCCGCGATTTGTAAACCTTCGAATTCCGGATGATCGCAACGTAGGAATAAGCCATCGGGGACGGCAGCGGTTGCCGCCGCCAGTTGTTCCTCAAGACGATAGGCATTGACCGAGACGAATACGGCCGAGGTCGGTGCCAAGCGCCGAAGTTGCTGCAGTTTATTCTTGGCTTGTTCGGCGGTGATGATGTCGGCTGGGAATGTCGACGCAGCGACATAGCCACCGCCAGAGATTGGACTGTCGGATTCCGAACGTTCCCAACGTTGCATCTGACGAGGTGAGTATGCAAATCGTCCCGACGGATCGCGGGCAGGTGCCAACCTGACGTCGATCAGTTTGGCGTGATCAAAATCATCGGTGGTGAAACCGTATCGTTCTGCTCGATAAGGGGCGATGCGAGGCAAGAATGATTGACGATCGGTGGAATCGGGTTCTTCGCCGTTTTCAATGGGCCAAAACAATTCGCCGGGTTCACCATCCGTTTCCGAAAGGTCACGGCGCAAGGCCGAAACCACGATTTCTAAATTGGCGACCGAAGCGGCAAGTCGGCTCGCGATGATTGGCGGAAGATCTATCCAAGGCGGTTCGTACCAAAACAGCGGTCGAGTGATATCAACCGCAACATCATCGACGCGGCGTATGTTGGTTCGCGAAGACGACAAGCGACTCGTGGTCCACACTTCGTTCGATTTAGGTGGTAGCAGGTGGAGCCCAGCGAAACGGTCCGCGCTCATAGTCGATACTCAGAAAAGTGCGTTGGGCTGATAGGTTCGGCAAGTGCGTTCGGCTAGCGCCAATTGGGGACAACTTCGCCGCGAGCGGATCGTTCGGCATCGAGCTTTGCGATCGGTATGATTCGCTGAAAATCTGACGCATCGCCTCGGATGCCCGCGCTGATCAACAGCAGCCCAAGTTGGACTTCTTGTTTCTTGCGCAGTTTGGTCTGCGTGACACCGGGAGCCAAGCTGGCGGCTTTGCCACGAATGAAAACCGCAACGTCGCTCAAGGGGTCGCCGAGATTGATTCCCGCATCGCCACCGATCACGATCGTTCCACCGATCGCCCCCAAGCCGACTTCGTTACCAACGCTGCCACGGACGAACAAGCCACCGCCACGCATTGCCGCGCCGGCTCGGTCACCGGCAGAACCATAGATGGCCAACGTTCCGCCGGTCATCGCGGTTCCTGCGGCATGACCGGCGTTGCCTCGGATTCGCACCGAGCCACTGGCCATGCCTTCGCCGACCCCATGGCCAACATTGCCAAAGACTTTGACGACGACTTGTCGGTGATGGGCAAAAGCGTAGTCACCTAGCGAGCCATTGACGCGAAGCTTACTGGGATGATCGAGCCGCATCAAAGCGGAATGTTGCCCGTCGGCGTCGTCGATTTCGACGCGTGGAAGTTTATCATCGCGGTCATCAACCGGGATCGAATGGATGCGGCTGCGTAGTTCCGCATCGGTCAGTTTCAGCATCGAGAAGCGCATGCCTTCGGGGGATAGCAAGTCGCGGGACTCGCTATCGAAGACGGCTTCGGTGTCGCTCTTGATCTCGGTTTCGGAGTCAAGAGGCGAGCTGCTAAATGGCTTCGGGCCGGATGGTTTTGGTACGTGCGGCATGGATCACTCGTCGAACGATATGTTCCAGTTTAACTGCTGCAGCGTCTCCTGCCTGCAATACTTCGCTGTGATCGGCCACAATCGCGCGATCCGGGTCCGCTACATTGCTGACAATAGATAGCGCAAGCACCTCAATCCCGGCATTTGCCGCAACCAATACTTCCGGAACCGTACTCATCCCGACCACATCAGCGCCAATGCGTCGCATCATGCGATACTCAGCACGGGTTTCGTAGGTCGGCCCCAGGGTTGCTAGGTAGGTCCCTTGGGTCGCCGAAAAGCCGTGTGCCCGCGCGGCCGCGAGGGCAATTATGGCAAGTTCGGGGCTGTAGACGCTTTGGCAACGACGCAGCGATTGGCCATTAGCATTGTCTTTGCGATCGGGCGGAAAGAATTCACCGCGATGGTGCAGCCAATTGATGTGATCGGTGATCACGAGCAAATCACCTACCCGCAACTTTGGATTGACGCCACCGGCAGCGTTGCTGGCGATCAACCGCTTGATGCCAAGCTGTGCCATGACTTCGATCGGAAACGCCACTTGCGGATTGGTCCATCCTTCGTAGCGATGAAGTCGTCCCGCCATGGCGATGATGGGGCCGCCTTGAAGCGTTCCGATAATCAGCTGCCCACGATGGCCGCTTGCGGTCGAATGGCCAAAACCGGGGATGTCCGAAAAAGGGATCGCCGTTGGGCTTTCGATCTTGTCGGCAAGCGAACCGAGTCCGCTGCCAAGAACGATTCCGGTGAAGTCGTTTCCGGCACTGTTTCCGGCACTGAACGTTTCCGCCTGGCAACGGCTACGAACGAAGTCCGCGGCGCGGTTGGCGTCATCCGATCGATCGGTCGACTGATTCATGTTTACTTGATCACCTCGTTTGCCGGCATCGCCAAAAGATAGGTCGGTCATGCGATCCGAACTTGTCCGACTTCGGCAACCACATCGCTCACAATTCGTTGCAGGCGAGGTGCGGCCTCGTTCGCCGTCGCAATGATCTCTTCGACGTTGGCTTCTTGAAGTGAATCGGGGAGGCACATGTCGGTGATCACGCTAAGCCCCAGAGTCTTCAGGCCACAATGCGCAGCGACGATCGTTTCTGGCACGGTGCTCATCCCAACAACGTCCGCCCCGATGGTTCGTAGGAACCGATACTCGGCACGTGTTTCTAAGTTCGGGCCTGCGACCGCGACGAAGACGCCGCGGTGGAGATGGATATCGGCGCGACGACCGATAGCGATTGTGCGGTCGATCCAGGTGGGGTCGTAGGGAGCCGACATATCAGGGAACCGCGGTCCGAGTCGGTCGTCGTTGATACCGATCAGCGGATTATCGCCCATCAGGTTGATCTGGTCATCGATCACCATGATGTCGCCTGAGTTGTAGTAGGGGTTCAATCCACCACAGGCGTTGCTGACGATCAGAAGTTCCGCACCGAGGCGTTTGAAAACGCGGACGGGCAGTGTGATCAATTTCAGCGGATAGCCTTCGTACATATGGAAGCGTCCTTCCATCGCAACGATCGGAACGCCAGCGAGGTATCCACAAACCAATCGTCCGCGATGGCTAGTCGCGGTCGATTTCAGAAAGTGTGGGATTTCGTCGTAGTCGATCGATGCTTTGACGTCGATCTGTTCGACCAAGTTTCCCAGCCCGGTTCCCAGGATGATCGCAACCTTCGGTGTTTCCGGGAATACAGCGGAAATGGCTTTCGCCGCATCTTCGATTTTGTCAAACAGGTCTAACATGCCAAGTTGAATCGTAGGTGTACTGGATTGTGGATCGCGCCCCTATCATCGGCTCATTTGCATGTCGTGGCGAGGGGGCAATAAACGCAGGTGCGAAGTCCATTTCATTGCCGTGCAATCGTGGGTGAATTGACTGGCCATTTGTCGGGGAGCGGGCACGTGAATGGACATTTGAATCGCCAAAGTAGTGTCGTACAGCCGTGACGATCGGAACTGCCCGAACCACCGGCACAATTGAAGTGGGATCAGGGGGGCTGAGTAAAAATGTTGCACTTAAACCGGTGAGTCAACATTGGGAAAGTCGATAGCCACTTCTGCACGAAGACCATGGGTCAGTGATCCACTGGAAACGTGACGTGTATGCCGCTGTTCGATCAGATGTGTCGGCGGGTGATGATCTTTCGAAGACATCAATAGGCAAGTGCCCACCGGCACAGCTGACCACTATGGCTGATCGAAACGCGGCAAGCGCGACTGGCAAGACCCTTCCAAATTTTGTTCATGGAGAATCACGATGCGTCGTGTAATCGTACCAGCTCTGTTGGCCATCGTTTTGGCCGCAGGATCGTCTGCCAACGCTAACGCGTTTGGCCTGTTTAGCAAATTGTGTAACAACGGCTGTGACACTTGTTGTGATGTCGAGCCAACTTGTGGCTGTGAAGCACCGGTTGATTGCGGATGTGCAATGGAACCAGCTTGCGGTTGCGAAGTCGCTGCACCAACTTGCGGATGCGAAGTTGTTGATCCTTGCTGCGACAGCGGTTGCGGCAAAGTTCGTGGTGGCCTGTTGGCCAAATTGTTCGGCAAACGCGGTTGCGGTTGCGATTCGATCTGCGAGCCAGCTTGCGGATGCGAAGTTGCTGCTCCTTGCGGATGTGCTGCTGAACCAGCATGCGGATGCGAAGTTGCTGCTCCTACTTGTGGATGCGAAGTCGTTGATCCTTGCTGCGGACCAAAGCACAAGCCATTCGGTTTGCTGAAGAAGTTGTTCAGCTGCAAGTCTAGCTGCTGCGACAGCGGTTGCGCTTCGGCTTGCGAGCCAACTTGTGGCTGCGAAGTCATCGAACCAGCTTGCGGTTGCGAAGTTGCTGCTCCCGCTTGCGGCTGCCACTAGTAACTTGATCGAGTTGCTTCGGTCGGGTCAATAATTCCTCGAGGAGTTCCCGCCTAGCACCCAAGTTCAATGATCGTCCACTGCTTGATGCTTCTCCCTGACAAGCAGTGACGATCGTGCATCGCTCCGAGCTGTGACGCTGACCTAAGCGAAATCTCGAAAGCCCCGGTGATCAATCTGGTCACCGGGGCTTTTTGCTATTTGAGGCTCTTTTCAATTGATCGACAGCCTGTGACCGCCGGCAACCTGGCTGAATAAAACGTCAGTCGGCAATCCCAAACGTTTCAGCAGCCAACGCGTCCAATTCGGATAACTTGAATCGCACGCTAATGATGTACGGCGGTTCGCCCTGATCCCAATGTCCGTAGGTCGTTGTCACAATGGTATCGTCGGGGAGCACTTCGACACCTGGATAGGCCGTGTCGTACGATTTAGTGTTGTCTTTAAGGCGAACAAAGTAATCGCCGTTGGTTCCGTCAATCAGATCGTCCCAGGAACCGACCCAAGCGACCCAGTCGCCTTCGAACGGTCGTGATCGCTGATCTTTCTTAGCAGAGATGCAGCGATAGCTGACAACCAACCGACCGTCATCGGTATATTTTCCGGTGTGACGATCGCCTGTCAAAACCAGTGGAAGCTCTTTGGGCGAAGTCCAAGTTTTGCCCTCGTCATCAGAGATGATCAGGTGTGAGTTTTTATTTCGGGAGTTTTCTCTTAACAAAACCGCCAGACGTTTGCCGTCGGGGGAACGAATGCAGCCCGGTTCGCAAAGATGGATCTGGGAAGACTGATAGACCGATTCGGGGTCGGACCAGGTCAGGCCGCCATCGTCCGAAAAGGTTTTGTAGAGTGTGAAGACACCGGTGCGTTCTCCGTCCTTTGTGAAAAAGCGTCCGTCATCGTGAAACATCGCCATGTAGTGGCCTGGACCGGTTGAGAGCTTTTCAACAAACCCCATCACGACGATGCCGCCCCAATCGCCTACCTGACGAAGTGGACTCCAGGTTTTGCCATCGTCTTCTGAAACAGCCAACCGGGCCGGATAAAGTCCGCTCCACATGATGATGCGTTTCTTTCCAGACGCATCAACAACGCGATGAAGCGTAGGAACCTCGCGAGAGGTTGACCAATTGTCAGGCGTTGGCAATCGTTCGCCCCAAGTCTTTCCACCATCGCTACTGCGTCGATAAACGATGGGCCCCGCGCCATGGCCTTTGGGATAGACGCATAAGATGGTTTTGCCATCCTCCAGCAAGCATGTTGTCGGATGACCGAGGTATTGTCCTGCTTCGCGATCGACGATGACTTGTCGGTCTTTTTGTTGATCGAGATCAAGCGTCACGACTGTCGTTTCAGCTTGTTTGGAATCCTCGGACTTTGGGCTTTTATGAGCAGCCACGAATCCTTCTTCGATCAAGAACTGGTCTAGCAGCGCGATGGAGTTGGCATAGCTTGAGTTGTCACCACGGCCATAGTTGAAGAAGCCATGTCCATATCCTTCAAACCCAACCAGTTTGGACTGAGCACCGGATTGCCGAAGCTTTTGATGAAACATCTCTACCGTCCAAAACGGGACCGTTGTGTCGGCTTTGCCATGAAAGATGATCGTTGGCGGATGCTTTTCGCTAACCTGGTGGTAGGGCGAAAGCTGAACCGGTTCAACGCCCATGCGTTCTGGCAGTTCACGAATTTTGTCCTCGTCCAATGGGTATTGTGTATCAACTTTTCCCAGGATCACTGCGGGGTTAAATAGTGCCAGCGCGTTGGGTCGACTGCTAACGCTGGCATCCTCGGCGGGCTCATCAAAGCCGTTGATCATTTCCGTGCACGCGGCTACGTGTCCTCCTGCCGATCCGCCTGCGGCAACGATGTGATCAGGATCGACCTTGAGTCGCTTTGCGTTTTGACGAACCCATCGAATTGCGGATTTGCCATCGCTGACACAAGCAACCGCTTTGGTTCCCTGTCGACTGGACACACGGTATTCAGCCGTGATCGCGACCATGCCTCGGGCGGAAAGGTATTTGCAATGTTCTAGAAACTGTGCGGGAGTTCCGCTTCGCCAGCCACCGCCGAAGAAAAACACGATCGCGGGACGATTGTCGTCCGAGACGCTCGAATCGGGCTCAAATACGTAGGCCTTTAACTCGACAGCATTTCCATCGGCGTCGGTTGTCGTCTTGTAAATTTCGACTTCTGCACCAGCTGCTCGAAGTTGATCATCCGCACGTTGCATTTGATCATTGCTGTTGTCCTGTGCTCGCGAAACGCAAGGCGATAGGACAATGATAATCCCAAGGGTCAAACCGGTGGCAAGTCGGCGGGCGTAGTGGAACAGCATGGCGGAGGGTGGGGTGGTGGGCAGGGAATTCGAAGGCGGCAACATTTGAAATTGGCGTCTTCAAAAATGGAGAAATCTGAGGACCGAGAATTTCAGATAGAGAGCGATTCAAATACTGGGCAATTGGAAGGTTGCCTCGAACGACGGTGGCTTCGTCAATCGATTAGTATATCCCCGATCGGCAATGGGGTGTCGGACGCGACGATGATCGCATTGCGACGAACCTTGCTACACCAAGTTGACATTGGAACCAGCTTACCCCCGAGGCGAACGTGCGACTTCCAACGACGATGATTTTCATGCTGCTGTGTTTGACAGTGTCGATCGCAGGTGCAGATGACACGCCAGCGGATCAGGCGACAGGCAACACCTTTACATCAGCGGATTGGTGGGAAACGCTCGATGGTCGTCCCGTCACCGAGTCGTGGGAATTCAGCGAGAACGAAATTCGTTTACAAAACCCACGGGGCGGAAAAGGAAGTTTGATATCGCCGCCACTGCCTTCGAACTTCGTGTTGTCTTGGAAATGGAAGATCGAAGATCGGTGCAACACGGGTGTGAAGTACCGTGTTCGTCGATTCGGCGATCATCTGTTTTCCAACAGCTACCTGGGGATCGAATATCAAATCATTGACGAGAAATCGGGTGATGGTTCAAAGGGCAGTACCGCAAGTATCTATGACTTGGTTGCTCCGAACCCGGACAAGGTGCTTCATCCGGCAGGGGAATGGAACGAGTCGAAAGTGGTCGCCAATGGCAATCAGTTGCGGCACTACTTGAATGGTCAATTGGTTGCCGAAGCGATAACGGAGGGACCGAGTTGGGACCTGAGTATCGCGCTGAGCAAGTTTTATGGCTCCGCACGGTTTGGAATGCCGGGTGATCAGGATCGAATCATGTTGACCGATCATGGCGGCAAAGCGGTCTATCGAGACTTTCAATTTGTTTCGATCTCCGATCCTATCGAATCGCAAGTCCGAAGTGCGTCGGGCCCATCCTTAGGAAACGGAATCAAGAACAGTTGGGCCGATCAAAATTCCATTGTGATTTGGACCAGGACAACTGCGCACAAGGAAATGGCATCCGACGGAACACCTTTCATTTCGTTGACCGCGTTAGAGGCAAATCGGCTATCCAAGAGTACTGACCAAGAAGCGATTCATGCGGCGCAGATTCCCGAAGGCAAACCGTTGGATGAAATGTTTGGAGCCTGCCCTGCGATGCCCGGAAAGGTGCGTCTGACATACTTTCCAGAAAAGCAACGCTACAACATGCGGACGACATCATGGAAAACGACTTCGCTCGAAAGCGACTGTACCGCACAGTGGGTATTGGAAGACTTAAAGCCCGGTACCAAGTACGCTGTCGTTGTTGAAGCAAGGCCGGTCGATGGCGACTATGCCAGTGACGTGATTCGGGGTGCGTTCGAAACCGCACCGCCGGATGATGCTGACAAGTCCGTCAAGTTCTGTTTCACAACCTGTCACGATTTCATTCGACGAGACGATGGGATGCGGGGACACAAGATCTATCCGGTGATGCGATCGATGAATCCGGATTTCGTCGTTCACGCGGGAGACATCGAGTACTACGACAAGGCCGACCCGTGGGCGATGACGTTGCCTTTGATGCGTTTCAAGTGGGGACGTATTTTCGCACTGCCCAGTAATCGTGATTTCTATTCAAACACCACCAGCTACTTCTTGAAAGACGACCATGACACATTAAAGAACGATTGTTGGAAAGGCCAACGTTACGGAACTGTCACGTTCGACGAAGGAGTGCGACTTTTCAACGAAGAGCAATTTCCATCGCATCCGACGCGATACAAGTCGGTGCGTTGGGGCGATGCGCTAGAAATCTGGTTGCTAGAAGGACGTGATTTTCGAAGCCCGAACAATATACCCGACGGGCCTGACAAAACGATCCTTGGTGAAGAGCAGAAAGCGTGGCTACTGCAAACCCTTCGTGATAGTGATGCAACATTCAAGGTGATTTGCAGTCCAACCCCGATCGTCGGACCGGACCGCAAGAATAAGCACGACAATCACGCCAACGAGGTTTTTGAATTCGAAGGAAACCAAATTCGAAAAGCGTTGTCAGAGCTGGAAAATGTAATTGTCCTGTGTGGCGACCGGCACTGGCAATATGCATCGACCGATCCAGAGACTGGCCTTTGGGAATTTGGTTGTGGTCCCGGTAGCGAGAAGCACCAATTGGGTTGGAAAGAAGGTGACGAACGACCGATGCACCAATTTCTAAGGGTGGCCGGTGGATTTTTGTCAGGGCAAGTTCGCTATCAGGACGGCGAACCGACATTGACGCTAAAACATCGCACCGTCACCGGGGATGAAGTCAGTCGATTCACGTTTCCAGTTGAACCACAGCCAGTCAAACCACAGCCAGTTCAGCCGAAGGAAAAACAGGAATAACTATTCCGCTGATGTAGTGTCTGCAGGCGTCTGCGGTGCTGCCGCAGGTGCCTGCACCGGTGGCAATGTTTGAAGGTTTTGCATTTTGTTATCCAAGTTTTGTTTCGCTTCTTGGATCAACTCGTTGGCATCGTTTTGAGCGTCTGCAATCTGCGCTTCGGCGTTTTCTTTCGCATCGGCAATCGTTTCCAAAGCATCTTCTTCGGCGTCCGAAACCATTTCTGCTGCTTCTTGCCGCGCGTCTTCAAGCTGCTCTTGTGCTTGCTGTGCTTCACCAAGTGGGCTGTCGGGGTCAGCACCGCAGCCTGAGATGGCGATGGCTGTGCTGGCAATAAGAACGCTGCTAATAAGAATTGCGAAGTAGGGCTTCATCAGACGTCCTAAGGATTCATGGTTGTTGCAAAAGTACTAGGGCAACACCCGAGTACGAAGCTCTCGATGAAGCCTTTTGGTGAAGCAACTGCTATACCAATCCAATACACGCCCGGACTATTCGCCGCTTACTGGTCGAAAAGCGTTCGCCGAGCCAACGAATAACCGGCATTGGAGGCGTCTTTGTTACCCTTCGATTTTTAGGCGAATGAATTGCGGATCCGGTGTTCCGCTTCCTCGGCGATCACAACGAAAGTATTCGGAGATGTATCGCACCGGAACCCGCTTTTCAGGAAGTCGAAATCGATCGCCTTTCTGAAGGACTGGTCGAATTTCGTCCATTCGGCCGAACTGTCGTGTTCCGGCTGCTTGGCACGGATACCAGTGACCTTCACCGGCTTCGTCTTCGAGATAAAACTCGGGGTAACAGTGGTCGGGGATCCAAACGACTCGGGCGGGAATATCAAGGTTCCTGCAAAGTGCCACGAATAGGCTGGTCATTTCTTCGCAATCACCGGTGCCGTCTTTCAACGCGTCTGAAGCATTTTTCAGTTCGCCCTCGGTGTATTCGACTTTGTCTCTGACGTAGTCGTAGATCTGTTCAGCCCGCTGCCAGGCGTTTTCAGATTCCTTTTCTTCGATTTCCTTAGCAGCTGTGCGGATAAGCCGATGGTTTAAGTCGATGAATGGACTCGTGCCAGTGAACAGCTTTAGGTCACGTGAAATCCTTTTGGGAATCACGAGTGAAGAGGTTTCGTCGGGCGGCAGGATTCTTGAGCGGGCGATGTCGAATTCAAAGAGTGCCTCGACTGTAGATCCTGCGGCGACACGCGGGATCTGGACAACGACTTGTTTTGCGCCGCCGGGCAAATCACGGACTTTCCATTGAACGTTCGGTGTCACGTTTTGGCTACGCAAGGTGACGGTCTGTTCTGGCCAATCGGTGGGAATGGGAAACGTTGCCAGAACGTTGGCGCAAGCCACAGGCGTATTGAGCACCAGTCCGATTCGCCAGCGAGATGCCTCTTGTTCCTCAAAGCTAAGTTCTTGACCGAAACTTTGTGACGGAACCGAAATCGCTGTGGCTCCCGCAACGGTTTGCAAAGCGAATCGTTTCAGTAGATGACGGCGAGAATAGAAATGACTGGTGGTCATCGGATTCGTCCGGAGGGAGTTCGGTTCAATTCGCAAAGCCGCTTGAGGGCAGTCTCTACTTTGATTCAAAAAAACACGGAACGCAAACGTGTGAGATCCCCGTGCATGTCTCACTCGCCTGCGTTCCGCGGGAGTTTGATTCGATTGATTCGCGATCGATGATCGGATGAGCCGGAGCGTCATTGGCTTGCAACGGTCGTTTAGGTTGCCAGCCAATCGGTCATCAGCGCGTCATCTATCGGTGGTCTATTTTGCGGTGCTCGCGCCAGGTGGTAGCGGTTCTTCGAAGATGATTCGGTCACCGTCTTCGTCAACGCGGTATCCAGGTGCGGTGTAGTACCCATAGTTTGCCTGGTATTGGCGAGGCACCCACTGTCCGTCGTTGTAGTAGTAGCCAGGAGCGACGCCATTTCCAATCACCCCACCGTCATAAGGGCCATACGCAGCATAGCCACCGGGGGAGCATCCATCAGCAACTGCCGGTCCACAACCACACGCATTGTTGTAGGGGGCGGCATATACAGGTTGTGCATATGCAGGAGTGTTGCATGTCGGCGCGGGGGCAACGGCAACTGGAACGGTACGGCGGAATGGTGCGGCGACACGTGTGCAAAGTCCACACTCGGCACCACGTCCAAAGAAAAAGTTTCGAAACGGGGTGCAGCCACCAGCCGACGTCGTGACCAGCACAGCTAGTACAATCATCAAAGGGCGCTTGTTCATTGGATTTTCCGCGATTTGCACAGGGAGCGTATTCGTTGGTCTCGTATCGAGATCTGTTCAAAAGTAGGACGCTCTGAATGATGTGCAAACGCAACATCGTTTTTTTTCGGCAACAATTTGTTGCGTTTCGACTGCCGCTACTCCGTTGCCCCCCGGGATGCGTCTGCGAATCATTCCGTGCCTTCCTTTCGTCCCGCCTTTGTCGCTTTACTTGATTGCCACCATGTTGTTGAACGTGATGACCGATAGCGTGATGCACGCGGTTCGCTGCTGCGCTGTACCGCTGCGATCTCTTTTGTTGGTTGCGATGATCGCGATCGGAGGGGCACCTTTTGGGCTGAACTCTGTATTGGCGAATGAATCGATCGTCGATTTGGAAAGTGGCAGCGACGCAGGCGTTTCTGAATTGGACCTTGCAGAGTCGAGCGACGGGGATGTTCAAAGCGAGATCGAATTGACCGATGCCGAATTGGCTGATTGTGTTTCCTTGGCGTCGATCAACCCATCGTGCTGTGAACGTGTGTTTTTGTTTTCAACACGGCATTTGCCTTTCGATGCTTGCCGGGCACCGCTGGAGGAAACTCCTTACAAAGCATGGCAGATCGAGTGTGGACAAAGTCGATCAATCGAAGCGCAGGAATACTTCGCCTCACTACGACCCGACCGCCCTGTCGTTATCTATGTCCATGGCAACCGGATGCCGGCGTCTAATATCGTCAATCGTGCAATGCAGGTACGCCAGACGATCAAATGCAATCTGGATCAACCGGTCGATTGGCTGATCTTTAGTTGGCCAAGTGCACAGGAAGGCATTGCTGTGCATGACGTTCGCCGCAAGGCAGACCGATGTGATGCACAGAGTCTTTATCTGGCTACGGTGATGCGGGCACATGTCGAAGCCGGGACTCCGCTGGCCGTTGTTGGTTTCAGTTTTGGCGGCCGCGTTGTTACCGGGGCGCTTCACGCATTGGCTGGCGGTACGCTGAGTGGACGCACAATTCCGGGGCCAAAGATCGAAGGGGCCGCAGTTGATGTCGGTTTGGTCGCCCCGGCAATCGAATCGAACTGGCTGGCCAGTTGTGGGTATCACCGCATGGCGACCAAGAACATGGACCAACTGTTCTTGATGTACAACCGACGCGACGCGGTATTGAAACGATATTGGCTGCTAGAAAAGGTCCGCAGTCAAACGGCACTTGGATATAGCGGTCCTTCGAGCTTCGCGCCACGATACGACGGGACCCGTTTACCCGTTCGGTCACGCGATTTTTCCGGTTCGGTTCGATTACGTCATGTGGAAATGGACTACTACGAAAATGGTTGCGGCTGTGACTTCGCTCGTTTGATCAGCGATGCTGGGAGTCAGAGCTATTAGCCCCATCGTCGACCGCGTGCACGAAACTCGATTGGCATATCAAAATGGCCACTGGGTTTCGGCAGCACATCTGAGGGTATCGATCGCAGATCCGGCGGTCACGCAAGGCGTGTCCGCGGTAGAACGTATCCGCGCCTACCGGGGAAAGCTTTTCCAAGTCGAAACGCACCTTCAGCGTTGGAAGCAAAGCACCGAAGTGCTGCGAGTGGCTAAGTTGCCAAACCGCGACGAACTCCTTTCACTGATTGATCAGACACTTCAGAAGAACCGAGCCTGGATCGCTGGTAACGAGAATTTCGGTGTTTTGCTGCTGGCCTCTCCCGGAGTGCAAGGCAAGGCGACGTTCGTTATCGATCTGTATGCGATTGATGAGCAACTGATACAGAGACGAACCACCAGCGGGATGCCTCTTGTGGTGACGGACGTCATGCAACCTGATCCCTCATGTTGGCCAAGGAACATCAAAGTTCGGTCACGGCTGCACTACTACTTGGCCGATCAGTTTGCCCAGGACCAGGATCCGGACGCGATCGGTGTCTTGCTGGACAACGACGGAACGATCACCGAAACCAGCATTGCCAACGTCTTGATCGTCGAAAACGGATGTTTGGTTTCGCCGTTTATCGAGCGAATTCTGTTTGGCGTATCGATGCAAGCGGTGGTCAAAATCGCAGCTGACCTGAAGCTCGATTGGCTGCAAGAACCGATCTCGCCGGAGCGAATGAGCCGAGCGGATGAGGTATTGCTGACCGGATCAAGTTGCGGGATATGGTTTGCCAACCGTATCGATGGCCAGGCTACCCCCAGCAATCGTCCGGTTTACCAGTCATTGCGAAAAGGATTCGATCAGCTGATTGGTAAATCACGTTAGCGGGCTATGGATGATGCTTTGCCGTGATCGCCAGAGCCTTCGGATGAATCGCCTTCGTCGCAGCCAACACGCTTGATTGTGACAAGCCAAGTGGATCACCTTTCCCGTCGGTAACAATTGCGCCGGCTTCGGAAGCGATCAATTGTCCGGCTGCGAAATCCCAAGGAGACAACTTGTATTCAAAGAACGCGCCGAACTGCCCCGAAGCGACTGCGCATAGGTCCAGTGCGGCGGTGCCAAAGCGGCGAATCCCATGAATGTCGTGTGAAAAGAATTCTTCGATCGCTGCCAATGTTGATCGCATCATGTCGCCACGATCGTAGTAAAAACCGCATCCGATCATTGACTGTGACAGTTCGGTTTCTTTGCCCGCATGAATCGGTTGTGAATTTCGAAAGGCGCCTTCGCCGCGGATTGCAGTGTAGGTATCGCCGGTGATGGGATTGTGAACGACACCGACCGTTGGGACTCCATCACGTAGGTAGCCGATCGATACGGCAAAGTGTCCGATGTGATGAGCAAAATTATTTGTGCCGTCTAAGGGGTCGATTACCCACAGATGTTCAGCCGACAAGTCGCATTGCAAGTTTTCTTCGCCGAGTAATGCGTGTTTCGGGTACGCATCGGCAAGAAGTCGAGCGATCACGGATTGGCTTTCCAGGTCCGCATCACTGACCAGATCGTAACTCTTGCCGCCAAATTCGGACTTGTCGCGCAGTTCGATGCCATTGTGCCAGTACCGCTGCAAAACGTGACCACCAGCTTGGGATGCGGAAACGGCGGTCTTCAATATGGAGTTCAGGTTGTCCGACATGGCTGTAGCAAATCTTTGCGATGGGTGATGGCGCTATCTTGTAGGCTAGTGCTATGTTCCAACTGAATTGTACGGCTGGAGCCCTATCAGCCGCACCGCGTTAGCGGCGGTTGTCGCATGGGCAACCGGGGATAGCGCCCGATCGGCTCATTCGAAAATCAAGCTTGACCGAAGCACTTGCCAAAAGGGGGCGATTTTGGCGTCACGTTTTTCGATTGCGAATTGGGCCGAGTCAACATGCTGCCGAGAGCACCTACCCGGTCGTTGGGTTTGGGGCGTTTTCCGGACTGGCGACCGGCAGTTTGACCAAGGCCAAGGTTCCGCGTCCAGGGATGGACGAAAACTTTAGCGACCCACCCAATTGTGAAACGACGTTCCTGGTTAGGTAAAGCCCCAAACCGATGCCGCGACCTGGTTCTTTGGTGGTAAAGAACGGATCGCCGATTCGACCGAGAACTTCGTCGGTCATCCCCTGGCCTTCGTCGGTAACGATAAATTCGACGAACTGATCGTCGATTCGCGATTCGACTTTGACGCGGCCATTGACCCCGCTTGCATCGAGGCCATTGTGAATCAAGTTGCGAATCGCCTGGGCGACGGCTTCCTCGGGCATCCACAAGGTTCGGTTTTCGTCGTCTTCGGATCCGTCGATCACGTCGACACGATGGGGATCGCGGACGCCTTCGAGTGTCGCATCGATCAGGTCGCCCACCGTCGTTTTGTACCATTGCTGGGCCATCGAATCGCCCGCGGCACCACGCATGCGGTGCAAAATGTGTCGGCACAGTTCCAATTGATGGTCGATGAGGCGAAGGTCTTCGGCGACGGATTCGGGTTTTTCAATGCCTTCCAGGTGCCGTGACAATTCCCGTGAGATCACATCGATTGTCGAAAGCGGTGTGGCAAGTTCATGGGCCGCCCCGGCGGCGAGTGTGGTCAACGCTTCCAGTCGTCGATTCGCCGCCTTGGCAAGTTGGCTTTCACGCAGCTCTTTTTCGCGGGCGCGTAGGGAGCCACTGGTGCGAGTCACGAAGTAGGTCACCACGGATGCACAGGTTGCGAAGGCGATCATCAAACCGATCGAACGCAATCCGAACTCGTGTCGAGCTAGTGGCGGCCCCAATTCAGAAACTGGGACACTATCAAGCAAGATCGTTGCGTATCCGACGATGGCAACCGCAGTCATCGACCAAGCGGCTCGAGGCCAAATCATCACTCCGCCAACGGCAAGATTGACGAAGTAGAAAAAACTGAATGGGTTCGCCGGACCACCGCTGAAGTACAGCATCGCCGTTAGCGTCATCAGGTCCAGCAGCATCAGGCCAAGAGTGATCAAGCGAACCGTCGGGGGATCGTCCGCAGACAGTAGCTCTGTTTCACCGCTTAGTTCTGCAGTCGGCTGGGCCGATTCGGATCGGAGATAGACGCCATAGACGACGTTCGTGACCGCGGTCATCGCGACGAGCGCAAGTAGCGCGTCGTATTGCAACTTGATCCCGATCAGTACGGCCACGACGATGGCGACTAGCTGGCCGGCGATCGCAAAGTATCGCAGGTGCAACAGCCAGGTCGATGAACCCAGGCGTGCTGCCGGAATAAGCGGGATTGCTAGGCGAGAAGAAAGGTCATTCACTTCGATCGGCCGTGCTGATAGCTGTAAAAATGTCGGGATGCGGCGAACGACCCGATTCGAGCGGCGTGGAAAGAATGGACAACCGATCGCGAACGATGCCGCATCATTGTCAGTCGCTGGCGGCTTCTAAGATAACCAACGTTGGTTCAGTGATCGATCGCCGTTTCGTTCGCGCTTCGATCATGTTGTTCGCGCAGTTGGTGCATCGTTTCGATGATCGCTTTGGCCTGAAAGCTGATGCCTGATTTGCCGTCACCGGCCTGCATCGCGGCTGCACCCTGCTTTTGCAGTTCATCGATTTGGCCCCAGTCCATGAGCCAGTTTTTTAGCTTGGCTGCATCACGGAGTTCTTCGACGGTTTTACCGAGTCGTTGGTATAGCGTTTCGTCGGGTTTGGCGAGGTATCTTCGGTAAGGTGCGTTTCCACCGAACGCTTTGGGAATCGTTGTTCCGTCACGCAGGGCAAGATTGCGTCGCCGCGACTGTTCTTTAAAGCTGCTGTAGCTCATCGCGGCAATGACGCCCGAAATGATCGCTCCGATCACAGCGATGATCATCGGCCCGGGTTCTTGCAACAGAAAGAAAGCCACACTGGTGATCGAGGAAATGCCGCAGGCGACGATCGACGCGATTGTACCCCAGAAGACCAGCGTGTCGTCGTCGCGGGATTGCATCTGTTTGGCTTCGGGACTGACCAGCGGGCCGTCCGTAACAGTGGCGATCACCACGGTGGAGTTATCTGGTCCGCCACGAAGATTGGCTAAGTCAACTAAGACTTCGGCCGCCAAATCATCGGGTAAGCACTCTAACAGTGTGGCGATTTCGACATCGTCGACCTGGCCGGACAAGCCATCGCTACACAGCAGAAATTTGTCACCGATTTCGATCTCGAAAGGGCCTTCGATGTCAACTTGAACATCGCAGTTTGGGCCAAGCGATCGAGTGATCACATTTTTGGGCAGTGCCTGTCCAAGTGCGCTATCCGGGTGAACCTGGCCGCTCGCCTGAACTTCCCAGACCAATGAATGGTCAAACGTCATCTGTTCGAAAACACTGCCGCGAAGCCGATAGATTCGCGAATCACCCACGTGTGCGATAACGGCACCGGTCGGCAGCAAGGCGAGGCTGCTGGCGGTGGTTCCCATATTGTGAAATTCGGGATTCTTCTGACCACGCTGGAAGATTTCCGCGTTCGCTTCGCTGACGGCGACATGCAATGCGTCTTTCGCTGACATCGGTGACGAGCGAAAGTAATTCATCGCGATCAGTTCGGTCGCCATGCTACTGGCTAGCTCGCCAGCGGCGTGTGCCCCCATCCCATCGGCGACGACGAACAGGTGTCCTCGGGCGTCGAAACGTTCACGCGACTGCGCCGGGATCATGGAGTGCGAATCTTGATTGTTGGTCCGGCGCATTCCGACATCGGTTCGCGCTGCACAGACAACACCAGGATTCCAAGACTCCGACACCGATCGCTTTTCCCGAGGTTGTTTCAAAAAGTAGGACGTTGAGATGACTTGAACGAACATGTCACCATGAATTCGTCGTCGACACAGACGACAGATGTTTATTGTATTTGCAAGCCGTTGAAACACCTAGGCGGCGTTTCGGCGGGGCAATTCGTGAAAGTTCAGACCCTCATTTGGTTCTGTCTACCACAGTCATATACCGCCATGTCAGAGTAATCTTTCGTTTGCTTGATTGTTTGCTAGGGATTTTGTTTCGTCGCGAAATCACGACCAATCCGCAGCATTCTCCCATTTTCCCTGGAACAGCAGTTCAGAAAGCGGTTTGCGGACTCTGGCTGCCCGTTCCCGATCTTGCAACTTTTGATTGTTCGGATCGGTCGCGGCGTCAAGATCCGGGTAGCCGATCGCGATCGCCGTTGCCGGTTCGAACGGTTCAGGGATCTGATATTCTGTTCGTATCTGGCTTAGATTTATTCCGCCCATCTGATGGACTTGCAAACCCAAGGCGGTCGCTTGCAGTGCGAAGTGCGCCGCAGCTTGTCCGAGATCGTGCAACGCGACTCGGTTTGGGTTGTCGTTTTGCGTGAACTTGCTGCGATAAGCTGTCAGGACTAGAGCACCGGCGTTGGCCGCCCAGGATTGGTTGGCTTCCATTAGACAGCTAAGCATCTTCTGAAAGTCTTCGGAGTCACTGCGGGTGGCGACGATGAAACGCCAGGGCTGTTCATTGAAGCTGCTTGCCGCCCATGCGGCAGCCTCGAAGCACTGCTTTAAAAGGTCGGTTGGGACCGGTTTCGGCGAGAAGCGATATGCGCTGTACCGATTGGCGACCGAGTCGATGACGGAATGACGTGTGGGGTTCGTCGTCACGATGTTTAAAGCTCCGCAGACAACACAAAAGCTCGATCAAATGCGAGCCGCGTCGCGCGATGGTTTGAAGTTTTGGATTGGGTTATCGCGTCTATCGCCTTGGGTCGACTGGATGGACCCGGGAGCGAAAAGGCGTATTCAAATGACTACGCCTGGGTGACAACGCTCAGAATAGCGATTTCTGTACGCCGATGTGGCTCCGCGATCGATCTCCGCCGCACAATTGGAGCGGAAAGCGTGGCAGAACCCCGACAAGCATTCGCAGGCGGTGGCACCGCGAATCTTGATTGGCGTTCCGCTTGACACACGCGACAGTCGACTTCAACTGCTTGCATCGAGCGGCGACATATCGAAAGCTTTCGATCTACTGCGAGCGTCTGGCGAGCATCAGTGCACCGCGTTCGTTGCGGATTGGGAAGTCCGCGATTTCGCGACGCAACATCGCAAGTGGGTCTTTGGCGTTGCTATCGGAGTTCCGCATGCAGCACCCAATCAGATCCTGTCCTATTCCGTCTTTGCGAAGCCCCCCGGTGTAGGCCAGTAGCTTCTCACCTTGGGCAAGCTTGAATGTTGATTCGAAGCAATCGATATCGAATGAGCTTGCCAGCGGGCGACAGCCGGATGCGACCAGTGGCCGATATCCGTAGTCTCCGGCGATCATGCCTTCGATCTGTCCGGCAACAGCGACTTCGCCTTCTCCTGTTTCTGGATCCAACCGCAGGTACATCAACGAGACCAGTTGATCAGCGGTGTTGGTTTGCCAGAGGGTATCGCTGATTCGTTGCAGCATTTGGCGTGGTGAGTGTCGATATCCGCTGTGCGCGGTCAGCGCGGCGCGGGCCGTGGTGGCGGCCATTGCGCCATTGGCATGATGGTCAACGGCTTCGGCGATTGCCAGCATGATGCTGCCATCGGGGAGGACATCCCAGGCGTGCCAGCCGGTGGCCCAGCGATCTGGGGAGTCGATCATTCCGTCAACAAACCAGCCACTGGCAATGTCGTTGCTTGCAGGAAGTGCCGAGTACTGCCATGCGGCGATGTCGGCGACCGCTTCGGTGGCTTGTTTGGACGAAAGTTGGGCACGGCTTTGTACGGCCGCGGACAGATTCAAGGCGACCAGTTTGGCAGCCATTCGTGCGATGGCGGCATGTGACTTGTCCAAAGGCTTTCGGTTTTGCGAGAACAGCCAAAGCGTTCCCACCGGAAGGTCCCCTTTGTAGATCGCGGCACAAATCGCCGAGCCGGCGTTTTCGGGAGCGTTCCAAGTCGAACCGATTTCGTTGTGTAGGTCATCGATCATGACGACCTCTTGCACCATCGCTTCTAGATCACCGCGGCTGCCACGCAGGGCGCGAGGCTCGGCGGTCAATCGTTCTTGTGGCAGACCAAAGACGACCCGCGTGTTAAGAAACTGTGTATCGTCATCCAAGACATAGATCGCCGCGGCATCAAATCGCAACGCTTCGGCTGCATCACGCAAAGTGCCTTCGATGCTTGCACATGTTTCTTCGACGTCAGCGGTGTGGTACGGAGCGACCGCCATCGCGGCGAGTTCGACTTCACGTTTGCGGACATGCGATTGCAACATTTCGATGTCGCTCGCCATCTCGGTCGCAAGTTGGGCCAGTTCGGCGGCGCTCGCTTTTTCGACCGGAGGCATTGCGTCGACGGGGTTGTCAGCCATCACGTCCATCCCTACCGCGGGCAAGACGCGAACGGGCTTGCGGCGAGAGGTATCGGTTTGAACCGAAGGACGATGCGATGCATCGACCCGCCAGCCAGTCGCCGCCGAAAACGCTTGCCAGAATTTTTGGCTTGTAGTGCGAGCGTTGATGGATGATTCCGCGGCGTTTTCATCGCCACGATGGATACGTAGATGATTGGGAGCCGTCTTTTCCACAGCGTATTCCTGGCAGTCGAGACGCACTTGGTCCGCGTCGGTGGTTGAAAGGGGGCACGTGTGGTCAGCACTTGTGGCCGTGACGACGAATAAAAAATGACGTCACTACCGTTTGCGTTTGTCACACCCGGATTGAATCTCTCGGGCGAGCTGATAACGCCTTCTAAACACCGTGCAACGGCAATCCCTGCCAGTAATGTTTCCATCTCTTCGCCAGTTCGAATCGAACCGCAGTTCGAATCGAGCTGGCTGTTGAATGTAGCCATCGTCCATCGCCCCCAGTCGGTATGAACTGATTTGCTAGTAAACCTTACGATGGCCGCAGACTCGAAGTCGGCTCTCGGTACGATCGTTACCAACGGAGCAAACCGTGTTTGGATCAAAATGCCGCACAACGGTCCCGATCCGGTCGAAAAGTACATGCAGGCCATGTGATCCAGTCGGTCGCTTTGGTACGGCACGGATAGCCGTTCCGATCGTGGCTTTCAGTCGGATCGAATGTGACACGGTGTGATAACGAGGTGGGAAAGGATGTCCCGGAAAAGAATCATCATCGGATCGAAGCGACGCTTAGCAATGTTGCTAGGCGGGTTGGCAGTATCGTTGCCTTTGGCAGGCAGCGTCGCCCGGGCGCATCATCCTGACCGCGAAAATCAAGCCGTCCATCAGCGAGTGGATGTGATCGGCCCTGTTGGCAATCGGTTGGCGCCGGGGTATCGGCGGACTTACAACCGGCCCAGCTATATTGAAGGCAAGATCGCCTATCACATCGCCCCGTCCAGCCAGGAAGCGATGGCATGGCATCGTGCGGTACATCGGGATTTGTACAGCGAATCAAAACGCTGCAAGCGATACACCGATCTGTACTTCTATCCCAAACCCTGGGAAGCCCTACTAACTGGGCCACGGTCATCGCAGGGTATCGGCGCAGACGAGACGGTTATCGATAGCGTCCCGACGATCGACAGTGGCAATGTCGAAGAGATCGAAGACGCGTTGAATTTGCAGCCGCCCGGTTCAGACGACCTCGGCAGTTCACCATCGGATCGAGGCAGTCGATTTGCCGCGCCACGTTTTCAAAACGGAAAACAACAGCGGACAGAACCAGAGCTGCCCCTATTAGATTTGAACGACTACTCGGCTATCCAGCGGTCTGGTGGAGTTTCCAACCCATCGACTGATACGTTTGGTGTCGAATCGCAATTCGGCTTGGCAAGTTCGGAAGAAGAGATCGCTCAAGATCGGTTGGCGGCCGATCCACAGATCGCTGCTCCGAAAATCGCTGCTCCGAAAATCATGGTCGACGAACCGGAAATGGTTGTCGCCGCGACGGGAAATCAAAGCAAGGCGAAGAAATCGGCGCGGACGTTAAATCCGCTTTCGCTTCTGACAAAGCCGATCTACCTGCGGTTCTCACCCGCAGAAAACTGATCACAACTGGTGTGGTAACCAATTGGCGGCGTGCTTCGCGACTCGATCGTGAAACACGCCGCCTTTTTTTTGTTGTGAAACAGCTCATCAGGCTCGCTTTGAAAACTAATCGGAATTTTTGACAGAACCGTCAAAGTTTGCGTGCCTTGCCACCGATATCCAACTCCTGGACAGGTTCTCGTGTTTGCGATGACGCGAGAAGCTGGTGGGGGGCTTCCATTTGGACTGCTCGTGTTTGGGCCGAATCGTCGTGTGATCCTCCTTCACACGGACCGAATTCGGTTGCATCACGACCTAGGGAAGCTTTTGGGCATGAATCGCTCGCTATTTCGTTTTGCTGCGTACCTGCAACTCGCGTTGGCGATTGTTTTGGCTACCGGATGTACGCCAACACAACCGTTTTTCATCAACGAGTCGCCGGACCTCAAACATTATCTCGACACTGCGACATCCATCGAATATCCGGATGTCGACGTGCAACCGATGCCGGAAGCGGTCGAATCGCTTCCGCCGCTGACGGTCGGTAATCACGACTATCAGTTCTGGAATCTGACGCTGGAAGAATGCGTTGGGATGGCGCTACAGAACGCGCGCTTCATTCTTGCCAATGGCGGTACGTCTGAAACGCAGCAAAACCTTGCTTCGCAGTTTGTCAGCAGCCAACCAGGCCAGTTCGGTAGCATCTACGATGTCGCGCTGCAGCAAACGACGACTCAATCAGTGCACTTGACCACTGATGGGGCTGGAAACCGTTTGTTGCCACGTGGAGCTGTTCGTGCAAACCAAATCGGTGGTGTCGAAGACGCGTTGGCAGAATTCGACGCCGTCGCGAGCGGCTTCATCGATCTTTCGACGACCGATCGTCCGCAGAACGTCGGTGCGGGAAACTCGATCAACCCACAGGTTTCGGTCGCCCAGAACACCACGCAACAAGCCGCGATTAGCAAGCGTCTAGTAACCGGCGGTGTCGCGACGCTTCGTCAGCAAACGATCTACACCCGCAACAATTCGCAGATCAGCAGCTTCTCGCGACTGTATCCCAGCGACTACACGTCGTTGATTGAAGCTCAAATCCAGCATCCGCTGTCGCGCAACCGTGGAACTTACGTCAACCGAATTCCTGTGATGTTGGCGAGTATGAACGAAGACATTGCGATTGCCAGCTACGAAGCCCAAGTACGAAACTTGGTCCGTAACGTCGAAGTCGCCTACTGGGATCTGTACCTGTCCTACCGTGCCGTTTCGACCGCGACGATTGCTCGTGATAGCGCACAGGCGACCGCTCAGTTCACCAAGTTGAACATGGAAAAAGGCAATGCCACGATCCAAGAACTTTCGCAAGCTGTTGGCCAGTACTGGAACCTACATCGACGTTTGACGGCCGCACTGACAGGATCCAACCTGCAGGGTGACGATCGCTTTGGCGTCTACGGTCGTGAACGTGCACTGCGTGAATTGATCGGGTTGCCACCGACGGACAACCGTTTGATTCGCCCGATCGACGAACCAACTGTCGCGCGTGTTGACTACGACTGGTGGGAATCCGTCGCACAGGCTCTGTACCTCAGTCCTGAACTGCGTGAAAAGAAGTACCGCATCAAGCAGGGGGAACTGGAACTGGCTTTGGCCAAGAACCAAGTGCTCCCACAAGTTGACTTGTCGTTCCTGTACCGTTGGGTCGGACTTGGTGACACGCTGGGACCACCGAATCGTGATGGCAATCGTTTTCCAAACGACGGCAGCAGCTCGCTCGCGGAACTCACCAGCGGGGACTACCAAGAAGCTCAAGTGCGTCTGGATATCTCGATGCCGGTCGGTCTACGACGTGAACAAGCTCGCGTCCGCAACGCCCAGATGACCCTTCGCCAACGTGAAGACAATCTTGCCGACAGCGAGCGGCTATTGATCAGCCAATTGAGCGACGCTGTTGCAAAGGTTGCCAGCCACTACTCGTTGTTGCAATCGGCTGCGAACGAATGGCAAGCGACCGAGCAAGAAGTCGACGCACGACTGTTGGAATACCGCAAAGGTTTCCGCGACGTGAACGTGGTTCTGCAAAGTCAGCAACGTCGCGCCGAAGCTCAGATCTCGTACTACCGAGCTCTGACCGAATACAACAAATCGATCAACTACGTCGACCTGCTTCGTGGAACGTTGCTGGCCAACAACGGCATCGAACTGCGTGAAGGGCCATGGAACAGCAAGGCTTATTGTGACGCACTGGAACGTGCTCGCGAACGAGCGGCTGGACATCAATTGCAGTACGGCGTGACTCGCCCAAGCGTCGTCCGCCAAGGGCCTGTGATGGATGCGGAATCGGCTGCCAACGCATTGAACTTTGGAGACGCAGTCCAAACTGACGGTGGCATGGACTTGCTTGGACCCACGATGGACGACGTTCCTGAAATCGACCAAACACCTTTGCGGGCGTTGCCAGAAGCAGGTGATCTGATGACACCTGACCCATCCATGCCACGCTACGTTCCGGTTCCCGATGATTCCAACAGCAGTGAGTCTGGCGACAACGCGGTTGATTCTTTGGAACCACCAAGTAGCGTTCTTGTGCCCAGCAAATATGTTCCTCGCGAATTGCCCGCTGGCAGTCAAGCCTCGAACAATGTGCGGCCGATTAATTATCAAGCCGAAGTGGTCGGCAGCGGAGTTCGACAAGCCAACCTTGTCGATCCCAGCGGAGCACCGCTCCCCGTGCGACGCAAACCACTTCAAGTCGGTTCCGCATCGGCAACTCAAAGCGGGAACTAGCTCCGAATTACAACTGGGAAACCAGATGGGGCAGACACCAATCCATCCGTAGGGCGGAGGAAAAGCGAGATCGCTGATCGGTTCTGATTCAATTCGAACAGATCGCTCTTGCTCACGAACAGCTCGAGTCGCGCTCACAAGGCGCCTCGAGCTTTTCGTCGTTTATAACCAACGTGCAAATCACCGATTCTATATAGCAGAACCTTTCGGCGATCGGCACTTAAATGACTTCGTCGTAAACCAAGTGTTCATCGATCCACACGCGGAAGCGGCGGATCCGAAGGCCACGCGAAAAGTCAATTTCGATTCGGCCGGGACGTCTCTGCGGATCGACTTCGGCGGGAAGTTGAAACTCGACCTGCCGGTCAATGTCCAGCCAACTGATTTTGCTCCAGACAACGAAGCCTGAGATCGCGATGGTCTGACGAAACCACCAACCGGAATAGCGCAGCTGCATCGGGATCGGCGACTGGATGTCGATTACTCGATACAGGAACGTCCGTTCGTTCAGCGAGGCACGTTCGGTAAAGACACCGGTTTGTAACGGAGCCTCGGATGAAACTGAGTAGGGATTTACGATTGGACTACCCCCGCCGACTTGGAAAACGATAAAGCGGTACTATCCTACCCTCAGATCAGGTGATCCGAGCGAGGCATGGGCGAAATGCACACTCGATCACGCCCCACCTATCACATCATGTTACGAGAGAGCCAAGCGATGCGTTCATTCCGCTCGACGGTGCTTTGTTTTGCCAGCCTGTTTCCGATGACCGCTGCGATCCAAAACGCAGACGCACAAGATGCGGGAACGCTAGTCACTCAGCAATGGAGCTCGGTAAGTTCCAGCGGAAAGCTCCGAGCTGCCATCTTGCCTCCGTTTGGAGGTCAGTACCAGCAAGGCAGTCCGGTACAGGTCAATATTATTGGGCAAGACGGTAATGTTGTTCTCGGGGCCTCCGACGAAGCCTCCGAAACGGATTTACTGTTCGAATCGATCCAGCCGGGCACGTATACATTGGTCGCGACCGGTCCGGAATTGGTTGCCATCTACGCGATGCATGTTGTCGAAGACGCCGAAGCGACCAGCGGTCTTCCCATGCTGGTCGCCCCAGCGGCGTTGCCGATCGAAGTGGTCCGCAAAGCCGCATCGCGTTATTTGCCAATGGAAGTCAATTTCGCTTCTGTGTTCACTCCGACGAGTGGGACGAAGATGTTGCAAACGCAAACAGATTCCCCAAACTCCCTGGTCAAGCTTGCCGCCAACCAGGTGTCCGGCCAGCTGTTTCGGGCCGGCGCTGACCGTCAGGGTTTAATCAAAGCTGGCGTCAATAATGTTCTTGTCTATCAAGGCAATGCTTTGGTCGCACAAGTAGTCAGTGAAGAGACCGGTGCTTTTCGCGTTGACGGACTAACGCCAGGCCCGTACTCGATCATTATTGCTGGACCGGACGGTTTGGCAGTCACCGGTTTTGAGGTTGTCGAAGCAGGGACATCAACAGCGAGCTTGGGCATCGCCGATGATCAGCACTTGGTTTCGATGAAAGCCGCTGTTAACCATTCGGTTTTCGCTGTTCAGTTAGCGCCTGTCGGACTCAATTCGCCAGCCCTGGACAAGCTCTTTGACGATTCCGTTCCTGGCCCAGCCAATGTTGCTGCCAGTGGTCCACCTGTCGCCGGTGTTCCCGCTGCACAAGTTCCCGGTGGTGGAGCAGGCGGTTCGTTCGGCGGTGGTGGCGGAGGCGGGGGAGGAGGACTAGGCGGTGGCGGGGGGATCGGCCCCATTGTCGGCCTTAGCGTGGTCGGCGCAGCGATCGCGATTGCCGCATCTGATGACGACGACACTTTGGTGCCTCCACCGATTGCAAGTCCATCGACTCCATAGGGTGGTTCGAAAGCTTCCAGGATGCGGTCGAAAAGATGTCAGTGCGGTTAATTTCACGGCGCGATTTTGATGAAAAAACCGCTCTGTTGGGCAGGTGCAGAGTAGATGGGTAGGTGGGTGCGGTTTTTATCTTCCCCAAATTGCCAAATTGCTATCCACAAGCGTTGAATTCCCTATTTGCTGCACTTATAGTCAATCGGCAGGAATGTTTGCCTGCAACTAAGAACGCTCAACTTTGACTGGAAGCTGGATAATGAATCTTCTAACTCGTGCTGCTGCAACGCTCGCACTAGTAGTATCGGCTGGATACTCGTCAGCAGCCGATGTGACCGAACATCAGTGGGTACGTGCAACCAATGGGGCCGTGAAAGGCCGCGTCGTTGTACCCCGCGGTGACAGTATCTCTGCTGTGCGTGGCGCGAAAGTGCATCTTTTGGATCAGAGTGGCAAGTTGGTCATCGGCGAAGTCGCGTCGGATAACACCGGTCGATTCACCATGTCCGGCGTCAAACCAGGCGTTTACACGCTAGTGATCAAGGGTGAGCACTCGTTCGCTTGCTGTGCGATGCACGTTGTTGATTCGATCGTTCCTTTGAAAGACCAATTTGAAATCGCCGCTGGTGCTGTCGAAGCAAACGTGGTTCGAAGCGTCATGATGCGATACCTTCCAAGCAGCGAAGCCGCTCAAACCGAAATCGTCTTCGACCCATCGACCAACCCTCTGACCACCGACCGTGCTCAAAGCGGCGAGACGATCCGCATTCGCCAATTTGAAGGTGGTTTGAAAGGTCACATCGCTCGTGCCGGTTTTGCTGATCACCTGGGTTCCGCTCAGTCAAACGTGATGATCTACAAAGACGGCGCCGAAGTCGCTCGCACCATGACCGACGACGAAGGCAACTTCTGGGTCAGCAAGCTTTCTCCAGGTAGCTACACCGTCATCGGATCTGGCCGTGATGGCTTTGGTGTCCTCGGTGTTGAACTGGTTGATCCCGCGCTTGTGCAAACTGCGTTGACAAAGGCTGACGGCTCGACTTTGGTTGCAGTTGGCGATCTGCCCGCAACCTTCGTCATGCAAGTCGCCCCAGTGCCTACGAACGAAGTTGTCGCTGACGTTGTGATCGCAGACGAAGTCATCGTTGAGGACGACGATCGTGGTGCACCAATCTTTGCAGGTGGTGGCATGAGCGGTTCTGTCGGTGGCGGCGGAGCTGGCGGTGGCGGAATCGGCGGTGGCGGCGGCTTGGGACGAATCGGCCTGTTGGGCGGAATCGGTGCGGCGATCGCAATTGCGGCATCGGATGACGACGACACGACGACCCCACCTGTTGCTAGCCCAGCTACTCCATAAGTGTGCTGATTAGTTGTGCCGCTCATGCGGTGCCACGAAGAATTAAAACACAAAGCCGCGCCTGGTTCAGGTGCGGCTTTTTTCGTGGGCACATCATGGTCGATTCGTGAGATCGCGATGACAGCGGGGATAGTGGCTTCGCAAAGGTTTTGCGTCTGTTCAGGTGCCGAATCCAATTCCGCTACAAGCACCAATTGCCTGGTCGGTAATCTTTACGAAGTCCAAAATGGCGTTACTTTTTTGAGGATGGTTACTTGTTTGTGGCGGTGTCGACTATCTTTCGTCGCAGGGTTCTTTCATCCCACTTTACCGCACGCAACAATGGGCTGATTGGTCGGGCGAGTTTGCCGGCTAATTTGATGCATTGATGAGCAAGCTTGAGGCCGCCCGATCGGTTAAGCTCGACGGTCTCTGACCACACATCCCACCTCCTACATCACCTGCCGGATAAGAATGAGTTCAGCTGAACCAGCGATCTCTGACGAAGTCGCAAAAAGTGCCGCCGAGGCCCTCGATCGTTTGAACGAGCACACCCTGAAAACTGTCCACTGGCACTTCAGCGATGAAACGGGAAGTCCGTTTTGGCTGGGGAAGAAGGCGGAGCTGAATTTCGACCCGTTGAAGGATGTGAAGTCCTTCGATGACCTGAAGAAATTTCCACACTTCGAAGACGAGTGGTTGCGCGGCGGACCGGTAACCCGTTGGGTTCCAAAAGGTCATGCCGGAAAGCCAACCTACGTTTTCGAAACGGGCGGAACCACCGGGATCCCCAAGAGCCGGATGGTGATTGAGGATCACTGGAAAGATTACGAGTTGTTCAGCGACACGCTTCCCGACGAGTATTTCCCTCGCGGTGCGAATTGGCTGATGCTGGGACCAAGCGGTCCACGTCGGCTTCGTTTGGCTGTTGAGCACCTAGCGCAACACCGTGGCGGTATCTGCTTCTGCATTGACTTGGATCCACGATGGGTTGTGAAGTTGATCAAGAAGGGATGGATGGAGCACCTCGAAGAATACAAGAAGCATTGCATCGATCAGGCGGTTACTGTTTTAACCGCAGGTCACGACATTCAATGCATGTTTGCGACACCAAAGTTGTTGGAATCACTCGGTGAAGCGTTAGAGGATCGCGGCACCAGTCTGCAAGAAGTCGGAATCAAAGGCATTTTCTCTGGCGGAACCGAATTCACACCACAGTGGACTCGCTTCTGTGTCGAAGAAATGCTCGGCGGACCGGTCGAAGAGGGTGGCGTTTATATGACGCCGACCTACGGGAACACACTGATGGGCTTGGCATGCAGCAAACCCATCACAGCAGCCGAAGGCTACAAGATCAGCTACTACGCGCCGCAGCCTCGCGCGGTCACCGAAGTCGTTCAGTTTGACGACTACGATCAAGTCGTCGGCTACGGAGAAACCGGACGCGTCAAACTCTACACGCTGACCGATGAATTCTTCGTACCTGGATTCATGGAACGTGATGAGGGAGAGCGTGAAGCTCCGTTCGACATGTATCCATGGGATGGTGTCAGTGGAGTTCGTCCTTTCCACGAGCTCGCCAGCGCCACAACGGTTGGCGTCTACTAGAAATCTATCTTAAGGATCCGCGCATGGCTCTTTCCGATGTGAGAGAGCGTGCGTGATTGCATTCCCATAACAAGACATGCATGCATGGCGTTCAGGCGAACGCCAGTTTCAAAGTTCACCTTGGCAAGCGTTCCGCGAATAGGCGGCTGCTCGGTGGTGATGCTGTCTCTACTTCGCACATTTAAAACACACTTTATTCACCATGATCACACTGCAACCGCTTCGCTGGGGCAAGCCATACGAGTCGATTGAAATCAAAGACGTCGTGCACTTTGATACCGGCGAGCCCATCGCCAAATTCGGTTCGGTTGGTGGAGGCATCGTCGCTCGTGATTTGAAGAAGGCCGACAAGGCACGCGAAGCGTTGTTGAAGTACACGCCGGCCGAACTGTTGGACATGTGTAAAAAGGCGGCTGAGCTATTCGAGACTGCCGAATTGCAGGTCGGTGATTCAAAGCAATCGGTCGATCAATTTGTGCATCAGCAGTCCGCGAGCACCGGCTTGCCCGAGCACATGTGCCGATCGAACCTGAAGAAAAACAGTTTTGTACTGGCCAATATGACCGAGATCCTCGACTGCCTCACTCGCGGTCTGGACCTCAATGTCTTCAGCAAAGGATATGGCGAAGAAGGCCGTGGCGTAATCGTCAGCTACCAAGCACAGACGCCTATTCTGGGTGCGGTTCTGCCAAATAACTCGCCCGGGGTTCACACGCTTTGGTTGCCTGCGATTCCATTGCAAATCGGATTGGCACTCAAGCCAGGCTCACAAGAACCTTGGACGCCTTACCGAATGGTTTCCGCGTTCATCGAAGCCGGGGTTCCGGCGGAAGCGTTTGGTTTGTACCCAGGCGGGCACGATGCCGGTGGTGCGATCATGACGAAGACCTCGCGCAGTATGATTTTCGGTAGCGCCCAAACGGTCGCGCAGCACGCAGGTAACCCGCGTGTTCAAGCACACGGACCGGGTTGGTCCAAGATCATTCTATGTGATGATGTTGTCGATGATTGGGAACTGTACCTCGACATGATGGTCGAAAGTGTGCTCAGTAACTCAGGCCGTTCTTGCATCAACTGCAGCGGCATTTGGGCCAGTCGTCACACACGTGAAATCGCACAAGCGATCGCCGAGCGTATTGGGCCAGTGGATGTGTTGCCTCCGACGGACGAGAACGCTCAGTTGGCCGCGTTCACCGTTCCTGCCATGGCAACGGGAACCTACGCCATGGTTCAACAAGATTTGGCAGAGTCCGGCGTGACGGATATGACTGCCGAGTATGGCGACAAGCTGATCGAACGCGAGCACTGCGCATACCTGCGTCCGATGGTTCTGCACGCCGATTCGCCAGATCGGGGTGTAGCTTCGAAGGAGTACATGTTCCCATTCGTCGGTGTCGTCGAATGTCCGCAAGCGGAAATGTTGCGCCGTATCGGCCCGACTTTGGTGGGAACCGTTCTGACTCGTGACCCTGCCTTCATCCAACAGGCAAGCAGCTGCGTTGATATCGACCGAATCAACATTGGGCCGATCCCAACGAATCGTTTGAATTGGCTGCAGCCTCACGAAGGCAACATCATCGACTTCCTCTATCGCTCGCGCGCCTACCAAGTCGCTGATTTGCCGGTTCCGGCGTCGACATAATCAAGTCGACTGATTCGAATTTGTGAACCAACGAAGCTTGGCGACTGGAACCCGGTGGCCAAGCTCGGGGTCGGTCCAGATCAACGGAGGTTTCAGTTCGGTGCTTGAAGTTATCCGGTCGTCGAGATAGTAGCCGATGGTCGCTTGCCGATCATGAGTTGAAAGCACTGATTGACTTCCAGGGTGTTCTTCTTGGTTCACCACTTGAGTGCGACTGGCATCACGCCAAAGGTCACCATCCTCATCGCGAGTCACATGCGCCGTGACAAATGGTGATGTGCCTAGTGCCGCCGCTACGTTGACAGTCTGTGGTTGGCTAAAGACGTTCTCTGGTGTATCGCATTGAGCGATCTTGCCACCGTCGATGACTGCGATCCTGTCCGCAAGACGCATTGCTTCGGAACCATCATGAGTCACATGAATCGTCACGCCGTGACTGTTCTGATGGGTCATGCGAAGGTCCTGCTCGATGCGAAACTTAGCGGCAGCATCGATTGCCGAAAGAGGCTCGTCGTACAGGCGGATGTTGGCGCCAGAAACGATTGCTTTTGCTAAGGCGGCTCGCTTTCGTTGGCCTCCACTGAGTTGTTCTGGCAATCGATCGAGTAGGTGAGAGATGCCCAAGCTTTCGGCTGCCTGCGAGATCAGTTCGCTTGCTCCTTTCGCGGAACGAGATTCTTTCAGTCCCAACGCGATGCTTTGCGAGATCTTCAGATGTGGGTAGAGGCCGTTGTCCTGCGGCACGAACGCGACACGCCGTTTGCGTGCGGGAATGCATCTTGCGTTTTGCCCGTTTAGTTCAACGGTTCCCGACGACGGTTGCAGAAGGCCCGCGATCAGACGCAGCAGAGTCGTTTTCCCACAGCCGCTAGCACCCAGTATCACCAGGTACTCGCCGTCTTGGACATCAAGGCACAGATCGGAAAGGACTCGGGTGTGGCCAAAGTTGACAGAAACGTTCTGAAGTCGGACGGTCGACATAGGCTTGGATACCGCTGGCAAGTTCGAGACGCCGTGCAAATCAATTGATGCACATCGAGGCAAGACTCTTAGTGCATGTTTGTGCATTCGGCGTTGAAAGCACTTGGATAATGTAACAAAGCCCACGTTAGTCAAAGTCGTAAACCGACAGAGTGATTGTGTATGCACCGGGTGACTTTGACGACTGGTTCGGTCGTCGGCGATTTTCCTGTTGTGGCAGATCACACACTCTTGTTGTTGGGGGCCAGCATTGATGGTCGATCACGACGGTGGGATTGTCATGGATTTGTCACACGCAGGATTGGTGACAGTGATGACCGAGGCAATTCCACCGAGCAGGGACTCGCTTGGTGGGGTGTCGCCAAAGATTGAGCGATCGACCGGTGAATGCTCGCCACCACTATCAAGGATGAAAGGAATCATGCGACGGACCATTACAGGAATGATTGCGTTGGGGTTGTTGGCTAGTTCGACTGATGTTTCAGTTCTAGCAGATCAACCGACTCAAACAGTCCTTTTGGATGCACCACGGTGGGCGATGGTGCCACAAGAGGAAGCGGCAGACGATTTGACTCCGATCGAGAGTCCGTCGTTGAAATCGAAGGATGACGATACACTGCGTGGCGCTCTGGAAATGTTAGCCGAAGAAGGCGGCGACGATGAGCTACAGATCGAAAGCGGCAGTCGGGCACCAGAACTAGATTCTGATGAGTCCAACGAATCGCTGTTCGCAGGTCGGAAAACACAGTTCACCGAGGGGCGTTTTGCACTGCCGCCGATCGCCGCGTTGACAACTGACACGCATGAAATCGGCAACGGGGAGACCCCCAAGGGATTTCGCCAAGGAGAGCAGGCTGTACTAGTTCCATTGCCAGAAAGCGGTGCCGATCGGGACGCGTCCTGGTATTGGAGCCAGCGATACTGGGCAGCGTCCAACAACTTCTCGCATCCACTGTATTTTGAGGATCGAATGTTGGAGCGGCATGGACATTCGCGATTCCCGCATTTGCAGCCATTAGCGTCAGCAGGTCGGTTCGCCACGCAATTTGCCATGTTGCCATATTTGGTTGCGATCACGCCGCCCTACGAGTGCCAGTATTCGCTGGGGTACTACAGAGCCGGGTCATGTGTCCCTGCTTTCTTGGGACGGGCTCCTTATCAGCGAAAAGCAGCGATCGCGCAGGCAGCTGTAATGGGCGGTTTGACCGCGATGCCCTAGTGCTTCGTTCCAACTCGATTTTAGGATTAGTCATATGGCGTTAGCCACGGTTACGGTGCATTAACCGGGGCTAACGCCCGTCGGCTGATGAATCGGACCCGCTTGGTTTTTGGATTAGCCGTATGGCGTTAGCCACGGTTTGAGTGCAATAACCGGGGCTAACGCCCGTCGGCTGATGGTTCGAACCCGTATTTTCATATGGAACGAAACACTAGTGAGATTTCTGCGGAATCGGGTTTGAAGAGCGGTAGATCATTCCGCAGATACATTTCACACATAGCAAAAGCGATGCGCCAACTGGACGAATCAGGTGTTCAGTTGGCCGTTATGTCGACCGACGCCGGCGGTTGCTGAATCGAAAAGGGGCTTTCGATCAGTCACGGCGTCGGGTAGAAAAGTGCTTTCTGCCATTCTTGCCATACTTGGATGATCGAAGATGATCTACCTGCTGACTTTGATTGCCGTCGCGTCTCGCTTTTTGCCACACCCACCCAATTTCGCCTGCATCGGTGCTCTGGGGTTGTTCGCTGGCTGTTATGTCGCGGGTCGACGTGCTTACCTGGTGCCGCTGGTCGCGTTGGCGGCAAGTGACATCATCGGCCAGCTGTTTTCCGTTTCAGGAATGGGATTCTATCGTCCTGAGCAAATGCTGTTTGTGTATTTGGGGCTTTTTGCATCCGTCGCAATGGGGCGTTTGACACGTCAAGATTCTGGTGCTGCTTGGAAGCGTCTTCCATTTGCCGTTCTAGCGGCTTCGACGACTTTCTTTGTGATCAGCAACATCGGCGTCTGGTTGGGACCATGGTATCCCACCACATTTGAGGGGTTGGTCGCCTGCTTTACGGCGGCGATTCCGTTTTACGGCTTCACGATGGCCGGAGATTTTTTCTTTGCCGCTGCAATGTTCGGTGCAATGGAAATGAGTCGTATCCAGTCGCGAGGGAACGCCCTCGCTGCAACCGCGACAACCGCTACATAACGAATCCATTTAGAAAAGATTCGAACGCCAGGCCGAGGACGAAAACACGTTCTCGGCTTGTTTTTTGCGCGTTTTGGGACTTCAAATAAGTGGCTATGAGACAAGGCTTTTGGGCGGTTATCGAGCGTTCCTAAACGCAAATAGGGAAAGTCAAGCGTCTGGGGGAATACCGACATCCATTGCGGAAATCGGGCAAAACAAAGGATTTACTGCGGAACTTCGACTTTGCGACATGCGTCAGACCCGGGTGATTCGTTGACACACTACTCGCCCCAACTAGAATCGCAGCCAACCCTTATCCAATCGCCTCAAGCTTCGCATTTTACCCATCCTTCTGATTGGGCGAGCACTACGTATTTTGCAATGCTCGGCATTTAAATGTCCGATGTCAGTCAAACGTGCGTCAGCTCAGTGCTGCAGCATTCGGTGTGAATTCGAGACGCTGTGGCTGATAAGAGAATGGATTTAATTAGCTCGGCGAGTTCGGTGGAATTACACTGCTGGCTCGCGAATATTCCCAACCTGTCCCGCGACTTGGCCCGCCTTTCTGATCCATCCAAAGCCGGGTTTATAAGTAGAGACCTTCGATGATCCGACGAACACTTTCCGATTCTTCACGCCGCGATGCGGCCAAGGGCAACCGAAAGCGAATTGCGCGTTCCGGGCAAAAGCGGCGTTTGCTGATGGAGAATCTGGAGGGTCGGCGCCTGCTAGCGTCCGACACCGCGTTTACTCCTGTTCCTGTCGACCCAGCGTTGTTCGCCGCACAGCTGCCGCGAAATGTGGGCACCGTCACTGCGATGCAGATTGGCGAAAATGAGACCGCAGGGGTGCGGGGTGGGAACGACACCATCGCGACGGCACAGGTGCTTCCTTTGGGAACACTGGCCAGCCAAGAGGACACGATCGACGTCTCTGGTTCGTTGAACATCAGTTTCAATTCCCAGAACCAAATCATCTCGGACGTCGATTACTTCGCGGTCGACCTTCAAGCCGGCGACATTTTGGACATCGCGTTGATCGGCGCCCAAGGCAACTTCAGCGTTTCCTACGGACCTGGAACTCAAGCTCCAGGTCGTTTCTGGTTTGGTACCGATTCGAACCAGTCGCTTTTGGATCCTGTGACTGGTGAAGTGCTGTACGCCAAGGGGTCACCACTGCAAACGTTGGGTAGTGCGGTTGGCGCCCAAGTTGTGCCAGAAACAGGACGCTACTACATCGGCTTGGCTCCTGCTGCCGTCAGCGCTAACTACACGATGGGCTTGCGTGCATACCGCCCCGTGATTGAGCAAGCCCCACTGGGTGCTCAGCAAATCATGTATCTCGATTTCGATGGTGGGTTCTATCCCAGCAGCGAAATCAGCGGTTCGACATTGCCGTTGGGCATGGTTCGATTTGACCGCTTGGTCGACAACCTGGGCGTACTAGGGTTTACCAACCCGACGCAGGTCGATGGTGACCTTTTGCAGCAGCAGATTCTTGCTGAAGTCCGTGATCATTACGACACGATCACGGTTTATGGCAACAATGGCGATTACGATGAAACCGGCATCGGTGGCCAATACGGAATCACAATTGTCAGCTCTTTGGAGTGCCCCGAGTTTGGTGACCGCAGTGCTTGTGCGGTTGGCAACACTGACCTGACCAACAACCCGCTTGTGACGCGTGTTATGGTCGGCGGATTGGTTTCAAACACCGGTATCGACGGAGTCTACGGGATCGCAGAATCGGTCGACGTGGGTAACTTCCGTCCCGGTGAAATCACGACCGTTGTACTCGATCAGATTTCAGCTCTGACGACGACAATTCCACGTTCACCTGCTGTAAGCGAATTGGATGTCATTTCCAAATTCCTTGGCGGCGTGATCTCTCACGAAGCAGGCCACACGTTTGGAGAGCGACATACATCGCCTAACAACGGCACAGACAACATCATGGATGCTGGTGGTGTCGCACAAGCGTTGATCGATAATTTGGTTGGTCCAGGCCCCGATGGAATTGTCGGAACAGTTGATGACGTTGCTCCAATCTTCGCCCGCGAAGATATGTTTGAGCTTGCCGAAGGCTTCTTTGGCTACACCCGAACTGCGGCATCGCTGTCATTCGAACTGTCGACCGGTCGAGCGACTTCAACTATTACCGGACGTGTCTTTAATGATGCGAACCGCGACGGTGCCTTCAACGGCGATGCTGGACTAGCTGGCATCACGGTTTACGCTGACCTCGACGGCGACCGCGTACTTGATGCGACCGAGCCTTCTTCGGTCTCCGCAGCGGACGGATCCTACCGATTGGACGTTGCACCTGGCGTGACCTACACCGTCGTTGCACAGACCCCCGCACAATATGTCGCCAGCACGTCGACCGAACGCAGTGCGACCGCCGGAACCACCGACTTGAACTTCGGTTTCACCAAAGTCGTTTCGGATGTGACCGGGATCAAGTTTGCTGACCTTAACGGAAACGGCCAATTCGATACCAACGAGCAAGGGCTCGAAGGTGTCTACATCTACCTTGACTTGGACGGTGACGATCGGCCTGACCTCGGTGAGCCATCGGATGTCACCGATGCAAACGGTTACTACTCGATCGACTTCCCAGGCCCAGGCACCTACACCATTCGGGAAGTTGTCGAAGCAGGCTTCCAGCAGACATTCCCCGCCAGTGGCGAGCACATCGTCACCTATGACGGTATCGGGCTGACTGACAACTATAACTTCGGTAACCTGCCATCGCGTGACTACGGCGATGCCCCGGATACCTACCTGACATCAGTCGCGGCAGGTGGACCTAGCCACGGAATCTCACAAGCGGTTGGACTTGGTACTTTGGTCGACCGTGAAGTGGACGGTTTTCCAACTGCCACCGCACTTGGCGACGACAACAACAACGTTGACGACGAAGACGGTATCCAATTGCTTTCGCCGCTCGGACCCGGCGGAACCGCGACGATCCAAGTCAACGCACGAAACACCTCGGGACAACCGGCTTATCTACAGGGCTGGATCGACTTCAATGCCAACGGCGTCTTCGATGCCTCAGAGCAAGTCATCACCAACGCCAATGTCGCTGCGGGACTTTCGAATGTTACCGTTAGCGTTCCAGCAAATGCCGTCATCGGTTCGACTTATGCTCGCTTCCGTTACAGCCCAACAGCGGGCATCGGACCAGCAGGTGATGCTGACTTGGGTGAAGTCGAAGATTACCAGTTCGACATCTTGCAACAGGCATCGGTAGCCAACGATGACACGTTCACCGTTTCGCGCAACTCGCTGTCAAACGAATTGGACGTACTCGGCAATGATTTCCAGTCGAGCCTGACGGAACTGACGGTCGTCACCTTGAACACCAACGGAACTTCCGGTGTTGTAACGATCGCTGGTGACGGCAAGTCGGTCTTCTACACGCCACGCAATGGCTTTACCGGACGCGACGTCTTCCAGTACACCGTACAAGACCAAGCTGGTAACCGATATTCGGCCGAAGCGGTGGTGACGGTCAGCTTCCAATCGAACGTCCCAATCGCGGTTGACGATACGTTCGACATTCCACAGGGATCGACCAACCGACCTCTGAATGTTCTGGACAACGACGTTCCTAGCATCGCCGGTGGCATTCGAATCGTATCTGTTACCGCGGGCGATCAGGGCGGTACGGTGACGATGGAAGGCGGCGGACAAACGATTCGCTATACCCCAGTGGCTGGCTTTACCGGTACAGAGCAATTCACCTATAGCATTCAAGATGCCAATGGTGTCACCAGCCAAGCGACGGTGACGGTGAATTCGCAGCCGGGGGCACGTGCAGATGACTTGGTCGACTTCACGATCGGCATCTACGATGTTACCAACAATCAACCGATCTCAAGCGTTCAGGTTGGCCAAGAGTTCTACGTCCGAGTCTTCGTCCAGGAACTCAACAATCAAGTCTTCGATCCAGAAGGCGTTGCATCAGCCTTCTTGGACCTGCTGTACTCAGATGGTTTGGTCGCAACGCAAGACACGATGAGTGGCGATGCGTTTGGCTTTGACATCACCTTCGGACCAAACTTCCAAGGTAGCGGATTCCAGCTCGGCGACGCTTCGATTCCTGGTGTGATCGACGAAGTCGGTGCCGTTCAACCGATCCCAGGTGACGGCAACTTGATCCAGCACAGTGATCCGGCCGAATTGTTCACCTTGACCATGACAGCAGTCTCGCCTGGGGTAGCAGTCTTCGCCGCAGACCCGGCTGACACGGCGGTTGCGGAAACCATTTTGGTCGGTGAAGACACCGCACTGACCCCAGCACAGCAGCGTTTGGGCCGAACCGAGTTGACGATCTTCCCACAGTCGGACAACTTTGCCAGTGCGATTGACGACGCGTTCATGGTCGGAACCGACAGCAACGGAGTTGTCATCAGTGCGGCAAACGGTCCAAACACCTTGGATGTACTCGATAACGATATCTTCGGGCCGACCAATAGCTTGCTCGAGCGTGGCATCGGAATCGACGCTTCGTTGGGAACCGTTAGCTTCGATGACAACGGCACACCTAGCGACCTGACCGACGACTTCGTCACTTACTTCGCCAATAGCAATGCCAGCGGCTACGACCGCTTCACGTACTACATCGTTTCTGGTGATGGCGTGCGTAGCGTTGCTGAAGTAACCCTGGCCATCGGCGACGCCGCGGGCGATGATGACTTGGTCGAAGTGTCCTTCGGATTGGTCGATCAACTCGGCAACTCGATCGCCTCGGTCAACTCGGGCGATACCTTTGGCGTTCAAGTCTTTGTCGAAGACCTGCGATCTGCGATCGATGGCAACACGTTTGTCTTCGCCAGCTACATGGACATGCTATACGATTCTGGCGTCCTGAGCCCCGGTTCGGTTCCTACGGGAAGCCGCTTCGATTTCGATGTCGCCTTTGACAGCGACTTTGACGCGTCCGCCGGTGTAGGTACTGCCGCTCGTGACGGAATCATCGATGAGTTCGGTTCACTGCTTCGTCAAACGGTTGCGGAATCCGGCAGCGTTGCCGAACCAAACCTGATGGCGACCGTTTACTTCACCGCAGGCCCAGTTGCTTCGACCACCGTGACACGCGTCAAAGCAAGCCCTGCCGACTCGTCGCCATTCCAAGACACCCTGTTGTTCGACCGCGACCAACCGGTGCCGGTATCACAGATCCGCTACGATGTTCTGGATATCACGATCAATCCTGTAAGCTCGCTACAAAACCAAGCGATGCCTGAGGACGTCAACAATGACGGAATTGTGACTCCTTCGGATGCGTTGTCAGTCATTAATGCACTGGGACGTTTGGGCGAAGGCGAACAAGCTGATTCGGGATCATTCACGGACGTCAACGGTGACTTCCAAACATCACCGATCGATGCATTGATGGTGATCAACTACTTGGCTGTTCAAATCGCATCAGAAGGTGGCGAAGGCGAATCGGTTGGATCTGGCCTAACCGCCAGCAATGATTCGGCAATCACCGATCTGTCAGGTTCCGTCGGATTGATGACTTCGGATGCCGATGACGACGATGACGATTTCTTGTCCTTGTTGGCTCAAGACCAGTCATCATTGGCATAACAATCTAAACGAGCAAATCGCTGCAGCAGTCGTTTTCGAAACACTGTTGCGTGGTTCGCTCATAACCAAAACAAAACGCCGAGGCGAACAGAAATGTTTGCCTTGGCGTTTTTTGTTGTACCGTTCGGTCGCGGTGCGAGATTCAATCCTCGATTTGCCCAGTGACTAGTAAGGCGGAAAGTCAGTTTGCAATCGCGAGGTGCCAGCCAGATCAGCGAGTTGGTCGAACGTCTGTAACGCAACTTCGATCGAAGTTGCGTCAGAGGCTTGGATAAAGTAGTCGCCTGAGATTCCCAAGCTTTCCTTGACGATAAATCCGATCTCGGGATCGACATCCATAAAGCTTGGCGCTAGTTCAAAGTCCCGGTCATCGACCAAGCGATTCGCTAAGACATCGATGATGCTGAAGTAATAGCGAAGCTCATCGTCGTCTTCTTCAGCGAGCATGTATTGAATTTCATCGTCATCCGCTCCATCGCGAACCGCATCTTCACGATACGCCTCTCGGATGAGTTGTTTCCATTTCAGTATCTCGGCGCAGCATTCGGTTTGGTCGAGGGACTCTTGATTTCCCGATTCCGGCCAGATTGGGGCGCAACGGGATCGATTTTCCAGATCGATTAAGTCACTTTCAATTTCGAGCTGCTGATAGACGTGTTGGTAGACGCTGAAACACGCCGCTTTCTCTAACGCTCCCCAATCGTGTGCGTCTCCTTTGCCAAGTAGAGCGAACCTGGACACTTTCAGTAATAGCGTCAGCTTGGTGCTCCAATCAAGGGAATCGAACAGATGTACTCCGAATTGCCAATGTTGATCATCGTCGGGATGCGCAAAGCAATCTCGGAAAACGTCCAGCATCACGCCCAGCGAGCGTGCATAAAGCTCAGCATGGGGGCCGGTCAGTTTTCGAGATTGGTAAGGATCATAGATCATTCAATGATCTCCTTTCCGACGTGTTGGGTGTATCCAATTGATTCTTCTACTCTCACCGCTGAGGGTCAACTTAGAACCCAAGATTACGCCCGCAAAAATCGTTCCACGTCCCCATTCCTGCTACGTTTTGTTCAGTAGCCTGTGGCTGAGACATTCGCCTGGAAACTCTCGAATCTGACGATTCGAAGCGGCGGCCGAGGCCATTCATAGACAGCTTTGCGCGGGCAGTTGCACAGGTGCAGTCGCACCGTAGCTACACAGACGCGTTCACACCGATGTATTCGCACCGGGGCAATCGCTAAAGCGACAGAGGGGCGGGGTGATTTCGGTTCTTCCAAAGATACAGAATTCGATCCTCAATCGGAGGATGGATTGAGTCGCCTTCGCCATGAAGTTCTGGAACGCGAAAGAGGACTTTGCCGGGAGCCTGAAGGATCATCTCAGCAAGTTGGTCTATCTGAGACGGCGACAGTCGGATTTCGTTCGGGTCATCGAGGATCTCTTCCCATTCGATTCGTTGCAACTGATTTACATATTTTGCCATCTGTTCGAGCTGGTCACGAACATCTTCTTCATCATCGAGGGTGTCGGATTCCCAGACGTACTTGAAGAAGCCCTTCAATGAGAGTTGCCGGTTGGATCGTCGTTTTGCTTGGACTTCCTTCGCGACCGATTCATAAAAATCGGCCTCGGTTTGGAAGCCAAATGGGACAGCTGCTTCGATCGCTGTCGCGATGTCTTTTGGGGAAAGGTCCGGCTGCTCGAGGTTGCGGCCTAAGACTTCCAAGTAAACCAAGCCGCGAATTTCGGCATCCAGACCGATCTTCAATAGGCTGGATACCGAGGGTTCGATGCCGTTGACCTGCGCACCAAAGTCGTCACAGAGGTATTCGATAGTGCGCCCATACTTTGAATGCCGAATGTTGTTAATCATCCAAAAGAACGAACAGATCGCTGAGAGGACGATGAAGCCCAGAAGCCCGGTCAGGCGAATCTCTTGCACAGCAAAGAGTCCAACCAGGGCGCCAAGCGTTATGGTAAGAAACGTCAGGTGATCGTCGACCAGTTTGAACTTGTAGTAGTGTCCAAGTTCATGTCCCATGACAGACTGAACTTCTTGACCGTTCAACTTATGGAGCGTCTGGCGGTTCAGGTAGATGCCGTTGATGCCGGTGAAGAATGAAGTCAGGCGTAGACTGCTCGCATTTAAGGATCGATCATTTGTGACGTACAGACGCGGCCCATTGGCGGCAAGATGAAGCCGCCGAAGAGTTTCCTGGAAAAGGAACTTGAGCTTGTGTTTGTCAAGTTCACCAAAGCGGGTCGACTCTTTGATGTCTTCAACACGCTTTTTCGACTGGCCCCAGATCCGCGCAAAGTCCATAAAAAATGGACCAATAGCGACCAAGCAAGCGATCACCGAAGCGATCGGAGAAACGACGACGGCCTTCCAATTGATGAAATAGATCAACGCGGCGATGGCGACAAACCGGATCGAGATCCAAAGCCAAGCGTTTTGGTTCGCGCGACGCAAGATCGCTAACAAGTCCGCGCGGTCGGGAATCAAGTTTGGATCCATTTCAGAATGCCGCGTCGATTAACGTCGACAAGAATCCGCCGGTTGGTTTTCCGCGGGTTTGATAATAGAGATGACCGGGCCCGGTGTAGCGATTAACAAGTCCTTCGCCGGACATCAGTGAATCACTTATCTTGTCGGTTGCTTTAACGAGTTTGTAGGTGATGGTATCGGAAAACGCGATCATGAATCGGTTGTCCACGAACAGCGTTTCACCCTCATCAAGGTAGCGGTGGATGACCGCACCGTAGCTTTGGCAAAAAACGTGACCGGCCCCTGTGGCATGCATCAGGAACAGGCCCTTCTTGCTCATCAACCCTTTCAGACCGCCATACTTTATCTGGATAGCTGTCAGCCCGACGTTTGCCAAATAGGAGCCTCGCGTCAGGTAGTATCCCGATTCCTGCGACAGGTCCAAGACGACAATGTCGCCATAGCTTTCAGGGGCCAGGACAACGGTTTGCCCGTCGTCTTTGGCGCGAAATTCTGCGGTGAAGAAGTTTTCTCCACCAAGCATGTTCTTCAAGCCGCCAAACCAAGAATGAGACCGCTTTCGCGTTGGTTCGGCGGCGGTATTGTCCTCACCACTGGGGTGATGATCTTGCCGGCCGGCACGCGCCGAAATTCGAATTCCTGCCGTCATGGTGAGCATGCTGTTGGGCTGAGCCACAACATACTCATTCTGACTAAGTGATAGCTGAAGAGTCGAAAACGTTGGCGCGTGATTGACCTGAAATTCCATGCTTGAAAACGCTACGTCAAACAGAGTGTCGGACTAAAAGTCGTTGTCCGCAGTTCCTGAAGCGTACTTGTTTTGAAGCATGTAGCCGACGAATGCGATGACACCGAGAATGCCTAGGAAGATAAACAAGGCGACCATCCGTGGCACTCCCAGAATGTCTGAAATGCCAGTGATACAAATGTCATAAATGACAACGCGGATGAACCAGCCGACAATACTGCCGAGCCCGCCACGACGAGCCATCAATGAGAATGGAGAAAGAAGCATCGAAGAGGAGTCCTCAATATAAAGCCTAGGACCGAATCGCCAGTCGAGACAGTCACAGGGAAAAGCTAGACGAATTGAGGGCGCTGAAATCACCCCCGGCAAGCTGGACTTAGGTATAGCGGGCGGACGAGCGCCTTGTCAAGTTTTCGGGGGGATCAGATGACGGGCGATCGGGCCAGATCGATAATGCCTGAGAACAAGCCACATTTATTGGGCTCTCTAGCACAGCGCTGCTCGCTCTCAGCCCAATCAAGCGTGTGGAAAAGCTGAAAGCGAGGCACCAAGATCGCAGCCTTTAACTACTTCATTTGAACGCGGCAGAGGAAGTCGTCCGCGGTCATGTAAAGGTACTTTTGCTCATTGTCAAAAGTGCAATTGCTAACACGGCCTTCGGTTAGAATTCGGCCAAGTAACTTGCCTTCGGGCGATATGACATAGATCCCGCCGGGACCGCTCGCGAACAAGGTCCCGTCTTTGGCAACGGTCATGCCATCGGGTAGGCCTGGAAAGTCTCGCATCGCAGACTTGGCATCGTGAAGCACCTTGCCATCGCCGACTTTTCCATCGGCAATTGGGAAAGCCATCCAGATTGGGTTCTGGGGATCACTTTGCGCTACGTAGAGGGTCGATTCGTCTGGTGACAGTCCGATCCCGTTCGGACGCGTCATCTCCTTGGTCAGTAGATGCAGTTCACCTGCGGTGTCCAGTTTATAAACACCACAAAAATCGAGCTCTCTGCGTGGATCGTCAGCGCGTTCGGGTAAACCGTAAGGTGGATCGGTAAAATAGAGGTTGCCGGCACGATCGAATACCAAGTCATTGGGACTGTTCAATCGGTTCCCTTGATAGGAATCAGCGAGCGTGCGTTTGCCGCCGCCTCGCGTCAGCACCGAGACGCGGCGATCACCGTGTTCACACATGGCGAGTCGACCATTCGGATCAAGCGTCAGGCCGTTGCTGCCGGGTTCCAATCCGTAATAGGTCACTCCGGTATAGCCGCTGGGTGACATGAACAGCTCGATTCCCTTGGCCGGGGACCAACGGAAGATACTGTTGCGAGGAATGTCCGAAAACAAAAGGTGCCCACCGGCATCGTCTTGAATCCAAACCGGCCCTTCGGTCCATGTGAAACCGCCACCGAGCACTTCGATTTTGGTTCCACCGTCTACAAACTGCTCCATCTCGGGAGACAAGATTTCGATCCGGCCAATGGTGGAAGGTGTTTGGCCGTAGGTGGAAACGATTGACCCTAAATAGGTGGCCGCGAGGCCTAGTAGACAGAGCAGTTTACGCATTGAAATGAATCACAGGGAAAGGAGGCGTTAATTCGCGTCCTTTAGTGTATCCAAATCATTTTCCGGTTTGCGAATTTGGGCGCGAGGTTTTTCTGTAACCGTGCCGGGGACCAGCCAAGGGCCGGTGGAGGTCTCCTCGATGACGCGGAAAAGTTCCGTGTTGTCGATCGCTTCGACCTCAAGCAGACGCTGCGTGATGGCTTCGAGAACCTCACGGCGCTGCGAAAGGATGTCACGCGTTTGTCCCAGTGATTCTTCGACAATTCGGGCGACTTCCTTGTCGATCATCTTGGCGGTGTCTTCCCCATAGCTTGTCGAGTGCCCGTTGCCGCCACTGCCCGCTAGGAATGCTGATCCGCTGCTGCGGCGGTAATTAATCCGACCAAGGCGGCTCATTCCGTAATCCATGACCATACTACGGGCGATTTCGGTGCAGCGTTCCAGGTCATTTTGAGCGCCGGTGCTGATATCTTGCAGCACCATCTCCTCGGCCAACGTTCCCGCCAGAAGCACTTTCATCCGGCTTTCCAATTCTAGCTTGGTCATCAGGTAGCGTTCCGATTCTGGACGCTGCATCGTATAGCCCAGCGCGGCAAAGCCACGTGGAATGATGCTGACCTTGTGAACTGGGTCGGTGTTGGGCAATGCTGCGGCAACCAGCGCGTGAGCCGCTTCGTGATAAGCCACGCGAATCTTTTCGTCTTCGTTCATCACGCGGTTTTTCTTTTCCAAACCGGCCGTGACCCGGTCGACCGCTTCATCGAACTCGCTTGTGTTGACAGCTGACTTGTCCGCGCGTGCTGCCAACAAAGCCGCTTCGTTAACGAGGTTGGCCAAGTCAGCGCCGACGAAACCACTGGTGATCGATGCGATATGACGAAGGTCGACGTCATCGCCAAGTTTGACGCTCTTCACGTGAACCTTCAGGATCGCTTCGCGACCGGCGACGTCGGGACGATCGACCAGTACTTGGCGATCGAAACGGCCTGGACGCAACAGTGCAGGGTCTAAGGTTTCGGGGCGGTTGGTTGCCGCGACAACGATTACGCCGTTGTTGGAATCGAAACCATCCATTTCGACCAACAGTGCGTTTAGCGTTTGTTCGCGTTCGTCATGTCCGCCGACAACGCTACCGGATCGGCTCTTACCAAGCGCATCCAATTCGTCGATGAAGATGATACACGGCGCGCGGCTAGTCGCTTGTTGGAACATGTCACGGACACGTGCGGCACCGACGCCGACAAACATTTCTACAAAGTCGCTACCGGAGAGACTGAAGAACGGCACACCGGCTTCGCCAGCGATTGCCTTTGCCAACAAGGTTTTTCCGGTACCGGGAGGCCCGACCAGCAAGACACCTTTGGGAATTCGTCCACCCAACGCTTGGTATTTTTCACTGTTCTTTAAGAAGTCGACGACTTCGCGGACTTCTTCGACGGCTTCGTCAATTCCTGCCGCGTCTTCGAACGTGATCGACAGATCTTCTTGACCATGAAGCTTTCCACGGCTGCGTGAAAATGACATCGGTGAACCGACGCCGCCAATGCGTCGCAACATGATCGCACCGATCGCGATGATCGCGACCAACATCAACAAGTTGAACCAGTTGTCGGCCAAGAATGTGTTTGGCCGAGCGTTATCCCAATTCACACCGGACTGGCTGACCAATTGGTCCATTCGTGCGTCTTGGGTTTCGTTGCGATCGCGAATGGTGCGAAACGTCTTTTGAATCGGCGGATTCTCTGTCGCGTTTTCAGTGCCGCTGCTGATCGATCGCCACATCACGGTCCCGGTGATTTCGTTTTCACCCAGCAGGACAGTTTTCAGATTCGAAAATTCCCACTTCTCGGTGGAATTCCCGGGCGCGTCGACAACTACCTTGGGTTCGGCTTTCGATGCGTCTTCAGGATCCGCCTCCGTTTCCGCATGAGCCACCAAGAGTTGTTCGAGCACCGGATAGGGCATCGAAATGTCTTGGTTGTTGAACATCATCGCGCTCAACATCACCGCAACAACGACGGCGATGATGACCAGCCAGACTCCGCCACCGCGGGTATCCCGCGAAGGCCCTTCGCCACGAGATTCCTTACCATCGGAGTCGCGATTGGAACGCTTCTTGTCACTCATGAATGTCTAAAACTGAAATTGGAAGGATTGCGAGAATGATTTGGGGACCGAATCGCCACTCGTCGATTGCCATTTGAATCAAGCGGGATCCAAAGTTGACAAATTGTTGTGATTCGGCAAAACATCGGTGGGTTGGGATTGCTGATCTGACGCGGACAAAAACCCTGAATCACCTTCAGTTATTTTGCCGCTGTAGCAATCCGCCTCGGTCTGGCACAGATAAGCCTACTCGATTGCCAGCGAAACGCCGCCAATTGTTCGGCTTCGCAGGTAGCGAGACAACCCGCTAAAGATTCCGTTGTGACGAAAGGGCGGGTCGTACTACGCTATGGCAGCGATCGGCAAGCGTCCGCCGCTTGTCCGTCCCAACTGCAAAGCATTGTTCCTCTCCCCCCACCCCGATGATGGATGTGAGCGAGATCGCGACTGAAAACCACCAAACGGCCGCGGTACCGAACGATCGCCCGACGAAAAACGTTGCCGTCTTAGGAGCCACCGGAAGCATCGGAACGGCGACCGTTGACGTGCTCGAAAACCTACACCGGCTGGACCCCCAATTTGGCTGGCGGCTTTGGGCAGTTTCGGGGCACCGCAATGTCGATTGTCTGCTGGACATCTTTAATCGGGCAAGTGCCGGCGATTGGGGGCCTCGACGAGTCGTTTTTTCGGATGCCGAAGCCGCGGCAGAGTGCAATGCGCGTGAACGGTTTTCCACGAGTCAGCAACATCACGAGCATGCCAATACATGCCAATTGCTCTTCGGCGATGAAGCCTTGGTGGACGTCGCAAGGTCACCCGAAGTCGACGTCCTGGTCGCCGCGATCGTTGGCCGTGCAGGGCTTGAGAGCACAATCGCCGCGATCGAATCCGGGAAACGAGTCGGCTTGGCCAACAAGGAAACCTTGGTTGTCGCAGGAGACCTTGTCCGCAAAAAGCTAGCTAATAGCGACGCGAAGATTCTGCCGGTCGATAGCGAGCACTCTGCGATCTTCCAGTGCATCGCCAATACAAACGCCGAGCCGAAAAAGCTGATTTTGACCGCTAGTGGTGGACCCTTCCGATCCGCAACTAAGGAACAGATGCACGAAGCGACGCCGAAAGACGCTCTTGCCCATCCGACTTGGCAGATGGGCCCGAAAATCAGCATCGATTCGGCGACGATGATGAACAAAGCCCTGGAAATCATTGAAGCGAGATGGCTGTTCGATGTGCCAGCCGAACGAATCGATGTCGCTGTTCATCCGCAGTCGATTATCCATTCGATGGTCGAATTCGATGACGGTTCGGTGCTTTCGCAGATGAGTCCGCCGGACATGCGGATGCCGATCCAATACGCTTTGACCTATCCAAGACGCCTGCCTTGCCCGGCACCCGAACTGGATCTTTCACAGCCGATGGATCTAACGTTGCTTCCAGCGGATTTGGACCGTTTCCCCGCATTGAAACTGGGATTCGAAGTCGCCGCTTGTGGCGGAACGGCAGGCGCGGTTGTCAACGCGGCCAACGAAGTCGCAGTGCAGCTGTTCTTGGACGAGAAAATTCGCTTCACGCAAATTGTGCCAACCTGTCAAAAAGTGCTCGAAAACCATACTTTCGAGTCCAGTCCGACGCTTTCGCGATTGCTTGAACTGGATCGGTGGGCTCGTGAAGAGGCCTGCCGTTGTGCGGATATGGACGGGTGACTTCGCTGAGACATCTCCGCCTAAATCGCCTTCCGTTCGATTGGTCTACGTTTTCAGGCAGAATCCTGCCAAGATACGCGTTCTGGCGTAGAAAGAACTGACGTCTCGATACACCCGGGCATCGCTTTTCGATCTGACGCTAGCCTTTTGCGTCAAAACTGACTCGGCTGACGAAGAGGCCGATGTGAAGTCTGACGCAAAGTTGTCACCGGCCAGTGGCTTGTCGGCTTTGCGGTCAAGCAAGCGTCATTGGTGGGGGGCGACGCAAAATGGTTCAGCGAGATGGCTGCTGGCCAGGAGCCGTTTTTGCTGGAATAATTAGAGCAAATTACCGTTTTTCACACACGTTGACCCTTCGACGGATCGCTCGGATGCCATCCTGATTGATGGGGGAAACGTGTTTCAGACTGGAAGATGTTGGCGCTTCACAGCCCTGACGTTTCCAATCAACCAATATTGAATCAACAGAAAGTACCGCGATGCTCACCGACCTGCTGCTCCTATTCGCCGAAGCAGAACCTTCCGGATTGGAACTCTTCTGGGCCCAAGTGTTGCTTTGGACCCGCGTCGCGTTAGGAATCGGCGTTGTCATTTTTGTGCATGAACTTGGACACTTCGTTGCCGCGAAGACGTTCGGAGTCAAATGTGAAAAGTTCTATATCGGATTTGACCCGCCTCTGAAGATCGGCCCGGTCAAGCTACCGAGTGCGTTGGCTAAGTTCCGCTACGGTGAAACCGAATATGGGATCGGCGTGATTCCGCTAGGTGGCTACGTCAAGATGCTTGGGCAGGATGACGATCCACGCAAGCTAAAGGAAGAGTCCGAGCGAGCGAAGCAGCTTGAAGAAGTTGACGAAGAAGCAATTTCTGACGACGCGGAAGAACAGCAACCGCAACGGACCGAAGAATTCGACCCACGCAGCTTGCCGGCAAAGCCCGTTTGGCAACGCATGATCATCATGAGTGCCGGTGTATTCATGAACGTGATCACCGGCGGCATGTTCGCCGCATGGGCATTTATGTCTGGTGTTACATACACGCCAACGCTTGTCGGCAGTGTTGTCCCAGGCGGCCCCGCATGGCAGGCGAACCTTGAGCCAGGCGGTCAAGTTATCAGTATCGCCGGAATGACGGACACGCAAATGCGTTTTCGTGACATGAAGAAGGAAGTCTTGCACTCCGGAATCGAAGACAGCGAACAGATGCTGCCCGTCTCCGTTCAATATGGCGACGATGTACGGGACTTGGAACTGCCAATGATGTCCGTGCCGGGGCAAAAATACAATCGATTGATTGGCATCGGCACTGCGTTCCAGGCCAAGGTCAATCCGACGCAAGCCGCAGTTGCCAAGTCCGCTGCGGCTGAGGTCTTGACCGAAGAAGATCGTGGTGCGGAAATCGTGTCATTCAATTCGACACCGATCGATTCAGATGCCAAGATCCCCAGCTTGCCTCTGCTTGACTACATCTTTACGCATCCGAAAGAGTCGATCCCGCTTGTCCTAAAGCGTGAAGACGGGTCCGAACACGAGGTCAGCCTTCCGGTTCAAAAAAGCTCTTGGGTCGGGTTGCGTGTCCGTCCAGGTAATATCACGGCGCTCGTCAAAGGCGGACCGGCGGAAAAAGCAGGAATGCAAGTCGGTGACGAAATCGTTTCGGTCGAGGGCTTGGATGACCTAAACGTTGGAAATCTGCTACTGCACCTTGCAGACAAAAACGAAGTGATGTTATCGGTAAAGCGTGGCGGTGAAGAGAAGACACTGACGATCACGCCTGATGATTCGCTGCAGACCAGCGAACCCTTTGATCATCTGCGGCGATTCGCTGCGATGAACGCCTATGGCTTTGCTTTTGAAGTCAGTTCCGTCGTTGCATCGTTCGACAAATCGATGCTGGTTTCGGGTGACGCACCCCAGGCCGGTGATACGTTGAAAGAAGTCGTTTTGGTTTCCGAAAACGATTTCCCACAAGAATACAAAGAGAAGCCGCTTAGCAGTGCGGTTGAGGGACTTTCAAAGCCTTGGAAGTTCGGCACCAAAGAAACCTCCTGGGGATTCTTCGAATCGCTTCAAGTGCTTCCGGTCGGGACAAAGTTCCGCCTACTGTGCTCACGCGGATCGAATCAAGAAATTATCGAGTCGACGGTCCAGATCGGATCCGACAGCGAATTGGTACAGTTCGATCGAGGACTCGTGCTCGCACCTTTCAGTCTCGTTCGGGTGGCGAATTCGTTCGGCGAAGCGGTCTCACTGGGGATTCGTGAAAGCAAAAACGGTTTGAGCGACGTCACTCGTTTTCTAAAGATGGGCGTCTCCGGTCGGGTCGACGCCGACATGGTTGGTGGTCCGATCCGGATTTTCCAGGTCGCCGGCTACGAAGCAGAACGCGGCTTTTCGGCCCAGTTGTTGTTCCTGACGATGCTCAGCATGAACCTTGCCATCTTGAACTTCTTGCCCGTTCCTGTGCTTGATGGCGGTCATATCATGTTCTTGATCTACGAGGCTGTGCGCGGTCGCAGGGTGAACGAAGAAATCGAATACCGTTTGACGCTCGCCGGGTTCTTGATGTTGCTCGCCGTCATGGTCATGGTGTTTTACAACGACATACGCAACATGTTGGGATAGATCGAAACAGTCTACTCCCAGTCGACGGATCGAGCTCGTCTACCACAATGTCTCTCATCGATGGCGTGATGTCACAGCATCCCGACTGGCAGTCCAATGGCTACGACCACATCTGGATGCCTTATTGTCAGATGAAGACGGCGCCGATGCCGGCCGCCGTGGTGGCGACCGAAGGCGTTCGGCTGGAACTCGCTGACGGTCGAACTCTGATCGATAGCTTGGCGTCCTGGTGGTCCGCATGTCATGGGTACAACCATCCATTCATGTTGGCGGCTATCGAACGTCAGCTTCACCGTATGCCCCATGTGATGTTTGGCGGTATCAATCACGAGCCCGCCCTAACGTTGGCTTCGCGACTGGCAGAGCTCTTGCCTGGTGATCTGAACCGGGTGTTCTTCGCCGACAGCGGTTCGGTCGCTGTCGAAGTTGCGATGAAGATGGCGATCGGGTATTGGCGAAACCATTCGAAAGCCAGCAAGACTCAGTTTTTGGCTTTTCATCACGCTTATCATGGCGACACGACCGGCGCGATGTCGCTTTGTGATCCGCAGCGAAGCATGCATTCCGCGTTTGGCGATGGGCTGTTGAAGCAACTTCATTGCCAACTTCCTAAGGACGCATCCGACCTTGACTGTTTTGCGCAAACGATCACGCAAAATCGCGATCGCCTTGCAGCGGTATTTGTAGAGCCGCTTGTGCAGGGAGCCGGTGGCATGCGTTTTCATACGCCCGATGTTCTGCAGGCGATTGCCAAGTTGTGTCGAAAGAATGATGTGTTGCTGGTGGCCGACGAGTTGGCCACCGGGTTTGGTCGAACCGGTTCGATGTTCGCTGTCGAGCAAGCATCGGTCGTTCCCGACATCCTTTGTCTTGGAAAGGCGCTCACGGCCGGTATGTTGCCAATGGCCGCGACCGTTGCCACCGACGCGGTATTCGATGCATTCTTAGACGACGATGCGAGTCGCGCCTTCATGCACGGTCCCACGTTCATGGCGAATCCGCTGGCCTGTGCTGCTGCCAACGGTTCACTTGATTTGTTTGAATCTCAGCCTCGGTTGTTGCAAGTTCAGGCCATTGAAGATCATCTGAAAGTCGCACTGGCGCAATGTCGGGAAATTGATCGTGTGGTCGATGTTCGTGTCAAAGGAGCGATCGGTGTCATTCAGGTCGATCGTTTGGACCATGTTGATCGGTTGAGGCAAACGTTTCTTGATCGTGGGGTGTGGCTTCGTCCTTTTGGCGATTGCATCTACACAACGCCGCCTCTGGTTATCGAGCCCGATGACCTAAAAACCATCACCGATGCGATGGTGTCTGTTACCAAAGAGTGGGCCGGTTGGCGCTAACTGGGACGGTCGGAACCGACCGTCAGAGCCGTTTTTGACGGTTCTGGGATCGAATTCGCCGTCGCGATTGTTGTCGTGCGTGGTATTTCGGCGATAATGGCCGCCCTGCTCTATCTCTCCCATATTCCCTTCTGCATCGGTGATACAGATATGCGATTTGCTTTTTCGGCGATTCGACGGTCATTGACTCGTCAAACGCTATCCCTGGCGGTCTTGGCCGTCGGGACATTCTCGGTACCGGCGGTCGCCGAGACCGAAGTCAATACTCTTAGCGAAGCTGAAAAACGCAGTGGTTGGAAACTACTGTTCGATGGTGAATCGACCGACGCTTGGCGGAACTACCAAAAAGACACCGTCAGCGACGGATGGAAAGTTGAAGATGGCGTTTTAAGCCGCACCGATAAGGGCGCCGGCGACATCATCACCAAAGAAAAATTCGATGCGTTTGAGATGCTGGTCGAATACAAGATCAGCCCCGAAGGCAATAGCGGGCTGATGTTCCATGTGACCGAAGACAATCCACGTCCGTGGCATAGCGGACCGGAAATCCAAATTCAGGACAATGTTGACGGTCACGACCCTCAAAAAGCGGGCTGGCTTTATCAGCTCTACCGCCCCATGGTTCCGAATTGGGCCGCCGAAAAAACACCTGTCGATGCAAGTCGTCCCGCCGGACAGTGGAACCAAATCTATTTGCGTGTCGCTCCTCAAGGCTGCGAAGTTTGCCTCAACGGAGTGCGATACTACACATTCAACGTTGGAAACGGCGATTGGAACCGACGCGTTCAAGAAAGCAAATTCGCTCAGTTCGATGGTTTTGGCAAAGCAGGTGAAGGCCACATCTGTTTGCAAGACCACGGCGATTTGGTTTCCTTCCGCAATATCAAAGTGCGACGCCTAAACGAAGACGGTTCGGTTCCGCAACCGATCGATCGTCAACTTGGACTCAAAGGCGAACTGGCGTTCCCGAACCTGAAATGGGACCAGTGGGAAGCCGTCGACGACAACGGTCGTATTCGCCCGCTGCGAATCCTCGAACTGACTCCGTCACGCGATGGCACCAATCGTCTTTTTGCCGCCTCGCAGTACGGGGCAATCTGGGCGTTTGAAAACAAGTCAGACGTGACAAAGAGCCATCTCGTTTTGGATAAGCGTGGTGCCGTTGCCGATTGGCAGAGCCCAGGCGGAAACGAAGAAGGGATGTTGGGCTTGGCGTTGCACCCGAATTTCAAAGAGAACCAAAAGTTCTACGTCTATTACACTCACCCGACGATTACCAAGTCGATTTTGAGTGAGTTCACGATGAAGTCTGACAATCCCAATCAAGCTGATCCTGAATCGGAAACAGTCTTGATGGAGATCGATCAACCTTACAAAAACCACAACGGCGGTAGCATCGAATTCGGCCCCGATGGCTACCTATACATCGGACTTGGTGACGGTGGTGACCGTAACGACCCGAAAGCCAACGGTCAGAACCGAGGAACGTTGCTCGGTTCGATCTTGCGAATCGACGTTGACCACCCAGCGGATGGAAAGCCTTACGGTATTCCAGCGGACAACCCATTCGTGAAAACTGAAGGCGTGCTACCAGAAGTCTTCGCCTATGGGATGCGAAATCCCTGGCGGATGGCATTTGACCAAAAGACCGGTGACTTCTGGGTCGCCGATGTTGGTCAGGAACTTTGGGAAGAGGTCAACTTGGTGACCAAGGGCGGAAACTATGGTTGGAGCAACCGCGAAGGGACCAACCCGTTCGGAAACCGCGCCGATGTCGAAGGCACCAGCGATCCGATCGATCCTGTCTGGCAATACGACCACCGTGTCGGTCGTTCGATCACTGGCGGGCGTGTTTACAACAGCTCACGCGTTGGTGAATTGACGGGGAAGTATCTCTATGCCGACTATGTGACCGGAAAGATCTGGGCCCTCTCCTATGATACGCAAACAGGTAAGGCAACGGCCAATGAAGAAGTCGTTCCGGACAGTATCCCTGTTTTGGCATTCGGCGAAGACGAAAACGGTGAAGTGTTCTACATGACCAACAGTCCTCGCGGTGAATGCATCTACCGCTTTTCGAAGTAGGTTGCTCGGTTCGAGAAACAAAACTGAAGTCAGATAATTTCGTCAAACCTGCCGGTGTGAATGCATCGGCAGGTTTGTTTTTTGTAGCGGGCGGTTGTGTGATTGGTGACGCCAATGCGTTATGGCACTGAGCCGCGACGGCGTTAGCCGCGGTTGAGTGATCTGTGTGATTTGGTCACCAACAACCGACGCTAACGCGTTAACGGCTCAGGCTGGTTTGGAACTGAGCCGCGATGGCGCTAGCCGCGGTTGAGTTGTCCGAGAGTTTCGGTCACCAACAACCGACGCTAGCGCGTTAACGGCTCAGGTTGGATTGGCACTGAGCCGCGACGGCGCTAGCCGCGGTTGAGTGATCTGTGTGATTTGGTCACTAACAACCGACGCTAGCGCGTTAACGGCTCAGGTTGATATGGCACTGAGCCGCAATGGCGTTAGCCGCGGTTGAATGATTAATTGAGCCCTATCTGCTTGAATCTCAAATCCCAAATCAGGGCACCACACCCCCGACAACCTGCACCAGTTCTCGATCACTTTTTGCATTTTTTTCTACGATCTTGGGGCTCTTCATGAAAGGCAACCAAGTGCGTGAAACACTGGGAAAACACACATTTGTGGCTTTATTGCCGTGCGTGAATGGCACCGGCGCGGGAAACACCTGAGTTTTTTGCACAAATTGATCTGGATTTACTCAAGTCTATTTCGCTACTGTCGCAATCAACCGTTAGGGGCACTGGCGGCATTGGGCAACGCTGCCGGAAGTCTCGTTTGTTTTCCTTTTTTTGCGACTAGGTTTGCCATAAAAAACACTTAGTAAATCGCGATTCCATTTGTTTCGATCTGGGGCAGTTATGATCAAAGCAAGTCAGGAGACGGGTACATCGCTCGGTATTCGTCCATTCGCCGTCGTTCTACAAAATGACCGTTTCAATATCGCTTCCCTTCCGGATGCGCTTCCTTTCGAATGCAAGGAGGTGGATTCTTGGGAGCAAGTTTTCCGCAAGCTGAGCTCGTTTCGGCCCGGATGCTTGTTAGTCGATTTTGACCACGATCGGCAGAACGTGTTGAATCAGATTCACCATTTTGCTGACCACGGGATTCGCTTCTCATTGGTTGGTGTAACCGCCGATCAATCTAGGAAAACCTTTCAACTGGCAATCCGGAACGGATTCACCGATTTGGTGAGTCGACCGTTGGATCGCCGAACGTTGATCGATTCGGTTGACGAAGCTTTTCGTACCGATAGTGAAGGTGCCAACTCGCTTTGCGAGATCCGTAGTTGCTTTGGCAAGCTAACGCCGAAGGAACGCGAGGTTCTGCCGGAGTTGTTGTTGGGGATCCCTTCACGCAAATTGGCAAGCATCCACGCGGTTACTTATCAGACGATCGATCGGCATCGCAAGCATGTCATCGAGAAGATGAAGGTCGAGAATATGACCGAGTTGGCGATGAAGCTTTATCGCCAATACTAGGATCAATTCTGGGAGTAGGCTGCCCATTCGATGCGACGATTCCTGTGGTCGTCGCATGTAGCGGGGGAAGTCGCGACGTCATAAGCAGATTGCTAAGAACGCAATTTCGACTTGATGTTCGCGAGTTTCTATCTTGGGCTGCACGCCTTGCTAGACATCAAACACCACGATCAAGTCTGCAGCCTCATGCGATGTGAGGTTCAGTGACACCGCGCCATCGTCGCAGCGGACGGTTTCAGGTAGAGCTTCCAAGGAACGCTCGATCCCGGAACCATCGGCATGAAACGCCGCGTGTGCGAACGTCGCGAACTGCAGTTTGACCTTGGTGTTCTTTGGACGTGTTTGAACAAGCGTCAGTCGGCACGCCAGACGACCATCCGTTCGGCGTGACGTTTGCATCTTGGTGATTTGAACATCGGGTGATCCGGTGTGAACCAACCAAGCTTGATTCGTCTTCCCTTTTTCATTGGCGGGAAGAGGTTTCGTTAGCGGCGGTGCGATCAATCCGCGCGCCGCAGCAATCGGCTGAGGGCAATCGATGCCATAGGAAAGTTGAAACGGAACAGTTTCGTTGCTTTGGTGCGCGATCGCGACCACGGTATCCAAGAAACGATCGCCAACCTTTCGGTGTAGCGGTAAACCATGCCCGCAGACCAGGGTTTGCTTTTCCGCTTCGTCGATGACTACACCCAGCGGCGATACGATGCGTCGGGCGTTCGTCGTGTGAATCTTGTCCCGAACCAAAGCTTTGATGATCGAAGCTTCAGCTGCGACAGCGGTACGTACGCTGAAGGCTCGGGTGAAAAGCCCTTTCAGCTCAGCAGGGACGTCCTTCGTTAGGATGCTACCCTGGATGTCGATAAAGCGACTGCCGCGTTGTAGTGTGTACTGCAGCTGAAAATCGGCGATCGACCGACCGTCATGATCGCATAGATCGCCTTTGCACACGATGGTACCCTTGGATGGATCCGAATGCGTCACCGCCATTTCACGACAACGCATTTGCCCGCCCTCGCGATCGCCACACAAGCCTTCGCCCATGTTCAACCGCATCGACAAGCGGTTGCCTCGTGATGCGCTGTAGATGCCGGAGATTCCTCCGTTTTCTTCGCTGATCGAAACGGCCATGAACTCGTTTCGCAGCACCGCATGTTCGGCGATCCCTTTGCTTTTGCGAACTAATCGCTTCAGCAGGTTGCCGCCTTTAATTGCTTTGCCGCCGTGCAAGCGAGTAAAACCGAGCGAAGGGATATCGATGCTTGCGCTACACAAATTGTTTGACGAAGGCCTGGAAGATTTTGAAACGGCGTAGACGTATTCGCTCTCGTCTGGTGCGCCTTCCAATTCCACCTGACAGCGAATCGCACCGCCATGGGGATTGAAACACAACACATCGGTCGACGTGACGTCGGATGATTGTTCGCTTTCACCCACCGCAATCGCAATGGCTGATGCCGCGTCGTTGACGGACTCCTCATCAACAAGTGTCGGTTTGACCAACTGGGCGACCGCATGTGTGACCTGGTCGGCTTCATGCCGAACGGTGTGCGTGAATTGATCAGCGAGGTTCGCCATTGTTTGATTGGGTGAATCGCTGCAGGTGATCTGGCTTGAGATACCCTCGGCGGCTTCGGCTGAAATCGCTGACAGTTGACCGGAATGGTAGGGGCGTTCTCCTTTGGTGAAGTAATCGTCGATCGACCAGAACCGGCCTAACGCCAAACTCCACGAAGCCGCTCGAACCAAGTCACGATGGCTATCGCAAACCTTCTCTGGCCAGTGGACCAACAGCCCGGTCGCTACTTCACCGCCATCGATGGCTTCACCAAGGACCGCACCGATAGAAAGGTAGGCCGCATCACTTGCCGCATCGATCGGCTTGGCCGTCAACGCTTCGATCTCGATATTTCCACTTTGGATCAGCAGTTTGGATTCTTCACCAAATCCCGTCCCGGCTGAAAAGTCCATGGGGATCACGCCTCGATAACCCAGCGCGGCTAGGGAGGGGACGAGATCAACCGGAGTGCTGCCGGAAAGTCTTGCGTAGACCAGCGGGGCTTCCGAAGTGGCTTGTTTGGCCAAGTCACTGCCTTGGCGGAATGCATCGATCGCGTCAGCCATCGTCATTGCGTCCACGCACGGAATCGGCGCGTCGTCAGACGAAGCTGGGCCTCCACCCGCCCAGCCGATCGTTTCTTTGGCAAGCAGTTCGACAAACGGTTTGTAGATCGAGTCTTCGCCTTGGGCACGCGCTTGATCAACGACATCCGCGGCCACATCGCCGTCGAGCAAAACGTTCCGCGGCGTTCCGATCACCCCGTTGGCTTCGTCATTCGGTCGAGCACTCGAGTCGAGTGATTCAAGCCAACCCGCTTTGATCGAATTTTTCAGTACCGATGGCGTTAGCAAGGTGAGATCCACCAAATGGGGATCACTGGAGAAATAGTGGTCGCGTTCTTCGCTCAGGGCATCAAACACTTCGTGCAGTGCTTCGACAGTCGCGCCCGCATCTCGCTCGCAAAAGCTCTTCGCTGCCGCGACGATACGCGATTGCAGATAAAGTTCGTCGAGGTTGCTGGTGTATCGCAGCCGACGCGTCATCACTTGGATTTGCAGCGACAAGTAGCCAGCCGCGTAGAAGTCTTCGACTCCGATGACGCGAGATTCCAATTCCATCGGTTGCAGTTCTGGCTGCGAATTATCGATCGAAAGCACTCGCAGCATTTCATCGCGATCTGCACCGGTCACCCAAATGCAAGACGAGTTGGCTTCGCATTTACGTCGGTATTCCGCAGGAACCTTTGTGATGCAGGGATCGGGAACAACGATGACTCGCGGCCCATCGGGGGTGGGGGCCGCGTCCGTCCGATACCAAGTCGGAAGCTGTTCGGTTCGGGCCAGCAATTGCGGATGCCAAAGCACGGTCCAGCCAGCAAGCAAACTTCGTGCATCTTCATCCGATCCGCCAGAGGGAAAATCGTCCAGTGTCGCTGACGGCAAAAGCACGGAGCACTCGTCAAAAGGATCCATCGATGACCTTGAAAGTATTGAACTGGAATCGCGAGGTAGGCGGGGGGGCGAGGCGGGTGACGCACATGAGACACGCGTCATTGCCACGACCAAACGAAGGCCACTGAGAACGGCTAACGGCGACAAATTTGACGGTTGGCCTTCGCTGCGGATAGACTACGTAGGTGTTCTGCTGTGGCAACCCCGTTGTCACTTTACAGCGAACGGTGCGTTTGGCTGCTCGGATAACCGTGGCCGAATACTCGTCGAACTTGATCGAGCTGGCTCAAGCGGTTCGCTGCGGGTGCGAGCGAGTTTGCATCATTTGGGCTGGGGACAGACCACCTGACTTAGGCTATTCCAAATCCTTTTCCACTGAATCAGCTTCGGCGAGATCAGCCTTGGCGAGTGCCCAGGCCAAATTGAATCGTGGCTTGAAGCGTCGTGCCCCGGCAGTAGGACGTGGATTCAGGTTTCAGTTTATCGACCTGATGCATGAAACCACGATGGTTTCGGTGCTTTTTGGCTTGCGGAGGCAAGATTTGACGGGCGGTTGTACTGAAATTGCCGCCAATCAGCACAAATGAGACAGATTTCGTCCCCGAAATTCGCGGCGAAGCGAGGCGGATCGTGGAGACTGGTCTGTGATGTGAGTAACCTTCAGGAGCGTTCGGGAGGTGCAAGAGTGCGTTTTTTTACGCGTCTTCGACCCAGGGACTAATAAATCTGCCACAATTCATTGCAGAACGACCCCAAGGGATTGGCTTTTCGATCGTTAATTCATTGTTGGCTCCGCAAAACAAACCGTTCAGCGAGCCAGATGAACGGCACGAGCTTCCAATGGATGGTCCTCTAGGTGGGGGCCTGAAGGCGGGGCTCGGGACTGCCTGCGGCTTTTGACATTTCGCCGCGAAAGACAAAACTATTCGACGTCCATCGTCACCACTTTTCCTTGCATTCAGCACTATGGCAAAAAGTTCATCGGTTTGGGGAATCGAAATCGGCCAGTCGGCGCTCAAGGCACTTCGCTGCTCGCTGGTCAATGACGAAGTTGTCGCCGACGCGTTCGACTTCATCGAGTATCCCAAGATTTTGAGCCAACCGGAGGCCGATCCTGAAGAGTTGATCGCCGACGCTTTGAATCAGTTGATCGAACGCAATGACGGAATGCGTGAAAAGATCTGTATGAGCGTGCCCGGGCAAAGCGGTCTGTCAAAATTTTTCAAGCCGCCGCCGGTTGAAGTCAAGAAAGTGGCCGACCTTGTCCGCTACGAAGCCCGCCAACAGATCCCTTTCGACCTTTCGGAAGTTGTCTGGGACTATCAGATGATGCCGGGCAGCATGGTCGAAGACGGTTATGCGCTCGATTGCGAAGTCGGCTTGTTCGCGATGAAGCAGCAACAAGCCAAGCGGCAGATGCAGCCCTTCAACGATGCAAACTTGGAAGTCGACGTCGTCCAGTTGTCGCCGATTTCGCTTTACAACATGGTCGCCTACGATCGAATGAACGAGCGGCTTGAGGGCGAAGTTTTCAACGCTGACGATCCGCCACCGTCCAGCGTGCTGCTTTCGATCGGTACTGACAGTTCGGACTTGATCATCACCAACGGTTTCCGAATCTGGCAACGTAGTATGCCGATCGGTGGTAATCACTTCACGCGTCAGTTGACCAAAGACTTGAAGATGACCTTCGCCAAGGCGGAGCATATTAAGCGGAACGCGCGTGAAGCGGTCGATCCCAAATTGATCTTCCAGACGATGCGGCCAGTTTTTAACGACTTGGTCACCGAAGTCCAACGCTCGATCGGGTTCTTCCGCAGCATCGACCGCAAGGCGGAAATTGGCGAGCTGCTGGTAACAGGTAACACGGTTAAGATGCCAGGTTTGGCGGCCTACTTGGGCAAGAACCTCGGTTTCGAAGTCCATATTTTGGACCGCTTCAATCGCTTAGGCGGCGAAGACGTACTTTCGATGCCAGCGTTCCGCGACAACGCGACAACGTTCTCGGTTTGCTACGGCTTGTGCCTGCAGGGTTTGGGACTGTCGCAGATTCACGCCAGCTTGGTGCCTCAGGACATCATCACTGAGCGAATGATCCGTGCGAAGAAGCCTTGGACAGTTGCCGGTCTGGCTTGTCTGCTGTTCGGGCTTTCGACGAACTTTTACTTCACACAGCACAGTTGGCAGACCAGCCACGAAGATATTTGGAAGTCTTCCAATCAAGCGGTCGCCAGCATGGCAAGCTATGCCGACCAGCATCGCGATGAAGACTCCAAGCTGGACAAAACGCTGACCTACTTGAACGCCGTCGGCGAAGAGATCGCAGGGGATGCGGACAAGCGAGTGGTGTGGATGGAATTGATCCGCGCGGTCAATCAGATCATCCCTCGTGGTAAATACCCAGACGGGATGTTGCCTTCACCAAAAGAAGTGCCTTTCGAAGAGCAAATCGATTTCCACATCACTTCTGTTGAAACCAAGTACTACGACGAAACCACGTTGACCACATGGTTCGAAAAACGCCTCAAGCGATTTGAGCAAGAAGACGCTGACTGGCGGAAAAGCATGGGCGTGCCTAAGACCGAAGAGGAAATCGCGGCAGGTGCGATCGAACCTCCGACCGGCCCAGCCTGGGTAATCGAGTTGCAAGGTTTTCATTACTTCAACGATGACGACAAAGTCGGTTTCGATGGGAACAACCACACCCGTCGATATTTGACGACCGCGTTCCGTGACCCAAGCAAGCTGCCCAAGGATGTCGCCAATCGGATTATCGAACTCCCCGATCCGAATGATCCCAACCGGACAATGAAGTACACACCGGAAGAGCTTGGGATCAGCTATCCGTTGCTGTTGAATATTGAAGACGCCTACGAAGTCAAAATTCCTAACCCGGACTACGAGCCGCCGTTGACCACTGAAACGGGTGGAGCCTCGGGAATCGCGGCTGCCCCGGCTGAGGTCGATCCAGACGCCGAGCCACAGTTCTTTACGCCTCGGCGAATCGATTTTGTGTTCCAGTTCCTTTGGAAACCGACCACGCATGCCGAGCGGATGGAAGCACGCAGAATCAAAGACGAAGAAGAAGCTGCCAAGCTAGCCGAAGCCGGTGTTGATACCACAGGGACGGCTGCGGCGGTCGATCCGACTGCGGGAACGCCCAGTCAGCCGGCATCAGGTCAACCAACTGCGGGGCAACCTGCAGCATCGCAACCAGCAGCAGGCTCGCCAGTTGGAACCGATCCTGCGGGAGCACAGCCTGCAACCGGAACCCCTGCGGCCACACCTGGTTCAGGCCAAGACCCCACAATTGATGGCTCGTCGCCAGCACAACCCGCACCGGATGAACCGGTTGCCGATGATACAGCAGCCGGTCCTGGGCCCGCTGCTACAGCTCCCTAGACGCCGACCTTTGTCAGCGTTTGTCGTTCTTGTCGTCGTCACCGAATCGCGGATTACTTTTCAACCCTACCAGTAGCATCATGGACCAAGTCAAAGAAGCCCTTGCCGTTGCATTGAAGTACGGCTTCTGGATCGGCAGCAGCGTCGTGCTGATCGGTGCGCTCGCGGTCTGGTATTTATCCACCAGCAGCCTCGACCAACAGATCGATCGGCAGATCTCCAGCATCAAAAGCGACTTCAGCAAGGTTTCGCAGTACCAGGGCGAAATGCCCACTCAGCCGAACGAGCTGTCGCACGCGGTCATGAATGGGTTGATCGAAGAACGCAAAGAAGAAGTGATGGAAGCGTGGCAGAATGTCTTCGACGCACAGCGAAGCATTTTGACTTGGCCCACCATCATGCGTGAGGAGTTCCTAAACGAATTCCAATACGTCACCGATCCTGAAACCGGCGAAGTCGACAAGGAGACGTTGAAGCTTCCATTCGAAAAGTACGAAGAGTTCGGCAACATCGAACAAGAGAACGTCAACCCCGAACTGCTGCGTCGTTACGAACGATACATCGGCACCCAGCTTCCGAACCTAGCGGAAATAGCCAAGGCGAAGTGGACTGCTGATTTCAATAAGCGTCCTAGTGCCGGCATGAGCATGGGCGGGATGGATGCCGGATATGCGGACATGATGGGCGGAATGGGAAGCGGTCCCACCGCGAACCGAGCTAAAGTCGATATCACCGGTTCGACTGATGAACCGGTGGTTAAATGGAGTACCGGAAGCCAAGAATCTGTTTTGAAAGACATGTTCCCTTGGCGTGGTACGAAGGACTATCCCTCTGAGCTTGACGTTTACTATTCGCAGGAAAACCTCTGGATCCTTAAGCAGCTGTTGCAGATTGTTGCTCAGGTCAACGGCGATGCCAGCCAATCCTTCGAAGCCAAGATTCGTGAAATCAAAGGCCTGTCGATTGGTAAATCAGTGACCTTTAACGAAGGCTCTGTCTCTGATCCCGGATCACGCAAAACCATGGGCGGTTATGGCGGAATGGGTGGCGACATGGGATACGGCGACATGATGGGCGGCGATTCCATGTACGACGACATGGGCATGGGCGGCGGAATGGGAATGGAGGTCGAGGCTACCGACCCGGGCGACGGTCGATATGTCAACACCGCGTCCGAACCGATTGACGCTTCCAGCCTACGTGCAGCTTTCACCAGCAACGATCCATCGCAAGTTGCGATCGCGGTCGCCAAGCGAGTCCCTGTGATGCTGCGACTGCAAATGGATCAGCAAAGCATTCCAGACCTATTGGCCGCATGTGGGAACGCCCCATTGATGGTCGATGTTTTCCAAGTTCGCATCATGCCCAAAGGTGTTTCCAGCACTGCAACCGGAGGCGGCATGGGAGGAATGGGCATGGGAGGAATGGAAAGCGGCATGGACATGGGGATGGATATGGGCATGGACATGGGAATGGGAGCTCCCGGCGGTGCCGGTGGCATTTCCGGTGGCCAAAATGAAGAGTTTCCGACCGATTTGGATGTCGAGATCTACGGATTGATCTACTTCTGGAACCCCCCAAGTACGGAAGCTCTTGGTGTCGAGAAGGTGAAAGATCAAGCCGAGGTCACCATCGATGCCTCGGCCGAAGTTGTCGATTCACTTCCTAACCCAACAACCGATACAGCCCCGCCAGCGACGACGACTCCGCCAGCAACGGGGACGGCAACGCCAGCAACAGGCACCGATCCGGCTGATGCTGGAACCCCGGCTGCACCAGCATCACCCGCGCCGCCGGCAAACGGTGCCGGTGCATCACCACCAGCTGCTCCGGCAGCCACCGTCGAGCAGTAGATTGCTTGGCAATTTGAATTTAGGCAGGCGTCTGGAGACGCTTGCTTGTCCGATCGCATTCGAACTTACGTTCAGTCAATCGCATTCTGGCCGCGAGACAAGTTATGGATTCCGACAAAATAAAAGACTTCGCACTCTACAACTTTGAAAAGTTGATCGTGCTGCTCATCGTTGCGATGGCGGGATTTCTAGTCTGGGTTGGTTACAACAAACCCGACATTCGAAAAACGCACGATCCGAAGCGATTGGCCGATAGTGCCAATCAGGTGCGTAACGAAGTTGATAACGATCACACCACCCAGGTGCTTGACGGTCGACAGCCTGAATTCGATATCGCGCAGGAGCAACGTAAGTTTCTCAACAAGATTCCAGCGGACCTTTACACGCCGGACCTTTGGGAGCCGAGCAAGATGGCGGCTAACAAGGTTCGTCGTCAGGATCCCGATATCGGCCAACCTCAGGCAATCCAGGTCCAGGGCGTGATCGCCAGCATGGCATTTCGTTCGACCGATGGACTGTACCCACTAGCCGAGTTGGAGCCAGCCGACCCGGTCGAAGTCGTCGAACAGAAGCCCAAGCGGACTCGCAAGAGTCGTCGCAACAACATGGCCGATATGTATGGCGGCATGATGGACGATCAAAGCGGCGATATGGGATACGACATGGACATGATGATGATGGGGATGGGCGCTGGTACTGGTGCTACCGGTGCTTCGACCGGTCCTGTCCGTAAGCTTGCCGCAGATAAAAATCTCGGTGCAAAGGCCGAAACAACTCGCAATCTTTCCAATGGTGAAGAGCAGCCTCCGGTACCAGGCATCGGTTTGTTCATCGCCGGTTCGGCCGCAATCCCGCACAAAGACCTGATCAAGTCGTACCAAGAAGCACTGTCATACGCATCGGGATACAACCCCAAGACGCGTGACGCGCCGAAGTACTTGGCTTATCAAGTCGAACGCGCTGACATCACCAACAAGTCCATCGATCAGTTGACCGAAAAGGATTGGATTCTGCGTGATTCGAACGAGCGGACTATCCAAAACGCCGCGTTCTACTGGTCTGGATTCGCACCTGAAATCGTTCCTCGTGACTACTGGGTGTCCGGTGTGACCATGTGGATCCCACCGCTGCTGTTGGATCCATACCAGAAAATTGCGATGCACCCGCTGATTCCTTTGAAGACACAGCGTGAACTGGAAGCCGAAAAGCTGGAGGCTGAAGCTGCCGCAGCGAAGCAAACGGGGCCTGTTGACATGAGTCGATTCCAAGTTGACATCGCTGGTGGGCAGTCGCACAGCATGGGTGGCTATGGTGGTATGGACGACATGGACATGTACGGCGGTGGCGGCGGCTACGGTGGCATGGACGACATGGACATGTACGGTGGCGGCGGCTACGGCGGTGGTGGATATGGAGGCGGGTACGGCGGTGGCGCCGCACGCGGCATGGAAGGAAAGCCAGCCGAAGAAAACCCCGTCGACTTCAAGCTGCTGCGGTTCTATGACTTTGCATACCTCAAAGGGGCTCCTGGCGATAAAAACATTCCACGCCCGGGTCGTACTTACGTGTATCGAATTCGATTTGCTGTCGACGATCCAAACTTCCCGCAGAAGCCAGAGTTGCAACCGAAGGGGAAAACGCTGGATCCCGACGCTTACAAGCGTGTGGTCGAGTTGTCTGCAAAGGCAGCTCAGAATCAAACTCGTGACTACTTGCGATGGAGCGAATGGAGCGAAATAAGCGAACCGGTTTCGTTGCCTGCGATGTTCGACAAGTCTTACGTTGGCCCTGTGAAATCCAACCGCGCAAAATTGTCAAAGCTGGGCTCTCGCGTCATCGTTCTCGAAAGCGATTCGCCGACCGCTGAAGTCGTTGCCAGCAGTTTTGACTACAAGCTCGGAACTTTTGTTCCGACGACGATGTCGGTGACCAACGGATCTGTCCTTAGCAAGAAAGTCGAATCAGCCGATGTGGTTGACCCGATCACGCTTGAGGTCAAGAAGACTGGTGAAACGATTATCCGTTCCGGTGAAACCGTGATCGATGTCGAAGGTGGTGTGCCCATGCCGATCGTCGATAGTGATGAAGACATGACGTCGCCGGGAATGATTCTGACTGTCGACAGCAACGGTAAATTAGAAGTCCGTGATTCGGTCGAAGAACAACGTATCTATCGAATCAAGTCATTCGCAGACGAACGCGGTCTGTAGTCGACGTTGCGTTTTGCTCACCGCATCGACCAGTCCTGGTGACTTGATCTGTGGTGAGTTCTGCTGAAACGATTGAGGCGGTCGGTTCATTCCGGCCGCTTTTTTCTTGCGCACTGATTGCTCCGGGTCTGCTGTTCGCCTGAGCCCGCGATGGTCTAGTCGAGTCTTGATTCGGTCGATAGGCTGATCAAATCAACTAGCCTTAGATCCGTAGAGCTATGCACGGGTCGAACTGAGTATGGAGCCCCGACGCCATGACTGACTTTGTTCGCGGACCGTTTCCACGTACCCGGATGAGACGACTGCGGCGACACGAATGGTCGCGCCGCTTGGTTGCCGAATCGACCCTTTCGGTCGCCGATCTGATCTGGCCAATCTTCGTGCATCCGGGAACAGGTTCACAGCCGATCGATTCCCTACCTGGTGTCGATCGCCTTGGTACCGATCAGGTTGTCGACGCGGCAAAGCGTGCCGTTGATTTAGGCATTCCCGCGATCGCGATCTTTCCGGCGACTCCGGCTGAGTTAAAAACAGCTGATGCGAAAGAAGCGATCAACCCGAACAATTTGGTTTGTAAATCAGTTCGAGCGATCAAGAAGGCCGTGGGAGATTCGATCGGTGTGGTTTGCGATGTGGCACTCGATCCATACAGCATCCATGGGCATGACGGAATTGTTAAGGACGGCGACGTCGTCAATGACGAAACGGTGGAAATGCTCCGTCAGCAGTCCGTTGTTCAGGCCGATGCTGGGTGTGACATCATCGCACCAAGTGACATGATGGACGGCCGCATCGCTGGGATACGCGATGCGTTGGAATCGTCAGGGCACACCAACGTGCAAATCATGTCCTATGCGGCGAAATACGCCAGTGCTTTCTACGGTCCGTTTCGTGATGCGGTCGGATCGAAGGGGAACTTGGGTGGCGCCAGCAAGAAGACTTATCAGCAGTCACCAGCGCAAGGTGATGAGGCGTTGCATGAGGTGGCATTGGATTTGGCCGAAGGTGCGGATAGCGTCATGGTCAAACCCGGCATGCCATATTTGGATATCGTCAGTCGTGTCAAGCAAACGTTTGGGGTTCCGACATTTGTTTATCAAGTCAGCGGCGAATACGCGATGTTGTCTGCAGCGGGACAGCTTGGGTGGCTCAATCGAAAAGACGTGGCAATGGAAAGTCTGTTGGGTTTCAAGCGAGCTGGTGCAGACGGAATCTTGACTTATTTCGCGCCCGAAGCCGCGCAGTGGTTGGCCGAATAATTTGACGGCTTGCTGTGAGATTCGTTTTTGCAGTTGAGCCAGCGCGAATGCGTTTTCAACACCAACTGTCAATCCGAGGCAAGTGAACCTTACTGAATCAGCAGATGAATCGAATCTTAGAAGCAACCCTTTTCGCGGCGGAAAAACATGCCGATCAGCGACGCAAAAATGCCGCCGCAACGCCGTACATCAATCACCCCATCGAGGTTGCAATGCATTTGGCGTCAGTCGGTAAGGTTGACGACGAAGCAATTCTGATCGCGGCATTGCTGCACGACACCATCGAAGATACCGACACCACCGTGGACGAGGTCCGTGACCGTTTTGGTGAAGAGGTAGCTTTTCTGGTCATGGAATGTACCGATGACAAGTCACTGCCCAAGCAGGAACGCAAGCGATTGCAGGTCGTCAATGCGCCGAACAAGTCTGTGGGCGCGAAGCAGATCAAAATTGCCGACAAGACGTGCAACCTTCGCACGCTGATCGATGATCCGCCGATCGGATGGGATTCCCAGCGATTGAAGGAGTACGTTCTGTGGGCGGAAAGTGTGGTCAGCGGTTTGAAGGGAGTGAACTCGGATTTAGACGCAGTGGTCGACCGGGTGATCGAGAAAGCCCAGGCAGAATTCGCTTAAATGCGATACACCGCTTTTTCCGGATCATCAAAGCCGCGTTCACTGCTGGTTGGATTGCTTCCCCTCCAGCAGTCCCGCCGCGGGCACCTTCAACCAAAAACATTGACGGATTAGTTCACTTTCAGTACTCTGAGTGGTGTAGTCGGCAACATTGTTGTTGCTGATTGCTCCCGCCTGCCCCCTGCTGGGCTACCTTCACGAGCGATGCGATACGTATTGTTTACCGTGTCGGACTGGCGCTGGTCATCCAAGAACGTTCTACGTCCCTACCGATGCCGGCGACCTGATTGACTCTGTCTGGATGTCAATGCGCAGGTTACACCGATTGGTGAGTCGTGGGACCGAGTTGTTTGCGAACCCCGGTATCCAACGTGAAGACTACGCCATCCGCTACCAAGTGGACTGTCGGTGCGATCGCCCCGGCTTCAGCTGCTTTCTTAATGGCTGCGTTGCTAATTCCCGCAACCGCAGTTGCTGATGAATCAAAGTCGGAAGCAAACGCTTCGGACGCGATCAGCTTTGCCAAACAAATTGAACCGATCTTGCGGAAGCAGTGCTATGGTTGCCACCAAGGAGCCAAGCAACTGGGGCAATATCGAATGACCGACTTCGCTGGTCTGGTCAAAGGTGGTGAGTCAGATCAAGCCGCGATCGTTCCAGGCAAACCCGATGAAAGCTACCTTGTCGAGCTGATCACGCCTGTCGATGGCGATGCCGAGATGCCGAAAGCGCCTGCGAAGCCGCTTCATGAAGCCGAAGTCGATTTGATCCGTCGCTGGATCGAACAAGGAGCCGTCAATGATCGTGTCGATGAACCGATCGAATACGATCAGGAGCAACCGCCGGTTTACCAAGCACCGCCGTCAATCGTCTCGCTTGACGTTTCTCCTGATGGAGCGTTGGTTGCTGTCAGCGGATTCCACGAGGCGATTGTATTGAACACTGACAGCGGCGCGACCGTTGCGCGGTTGATCGGCATCAGTCCACGTATCAATTCGGTACAGTTTTCACCTGACGGAACGAGGCTTGCCGTCCTTGGTGGTGCACCTGGCGAACGCGGTGAAGTGCAGATCTGGAACCCCACTACGGGCGAACTGCTGCTTTCAAAGTCTGTTGCCTATGACACGCTTTGTGGTGCATCTTGGTCTCCTGACGGTTCCAAGCTGGCGTTTGGTGCGACGGATAACGTTGTGCGAGCTATCAATGCTTCGACCGGAGAGCAGGTGTTGTTTCAAGGTGCACACGAGGACTGGATTCGTGATGTCGCATTTTCACCTGACGGCAGCCACCTAATTTCGGTTGCACGAGACATGTCGTGCAAGTTAACCGAAGTCGAAACCGAACGCTTTATCGACAACGTGACATCGATCACACCAGGGGCTTTGTCTGGTGGACTTAACAGTGTCGCAATGCACCCGGAGCGAAACGAGATCGTGGTTGGCGGCGCCGACGGAGTCGCAAAGGTTTATCGAATCTTTCGTGAGACCGAACGAAAGATTGGAGATGACGCAAACCTGATTCGAAAGCTATCGAAGCTGAACGGACGGATTTTTACGGTCGACTTCAACAAAAACGGAAACAAGATTGCTGCGGCATCAACACTGGACGGCGCTTCGGAATTGCGAGTTTGGGGATTCGATTTTGATACTCAATTGAGCGACGAAATCAAGAAAATCGTCGCCAAACGTGTCAGTAATCGTTCCGCCGAAGAAAAGGCGAAAGTCGAAGAGTACCGCCAGAAAGAGACGCAGGAACTGGTTTCCATTTCATTGCCAGGTCAAGTTGTCTACTCCGTGTCCTTTGGAAAGGACGACACGCTTTTTGTCGCGACTGATCAAGGCACCATTCGACGATATGCAGCCGACGGAAAGGAATTACCTGCACTGGAATTGCCGATTCAAATTGAATCCGTTGCCGCAGCCGAAAAGGCTTTCGATGCCCAAGCATTCGTCGATACTTTGCAAGCGACTGATGCCGCGGCGATAGATCCATCAATGGTGGCATCAATCGATGTCTATCCACAGTCGATCCAAACACGTTCGCCCTACGATTACACGCAACTGATTGTTACGGCGAAACTGCATTCGGGCGAGCTAATCGATGCAACTCGGTCAGTGGTGATCGAAGGCTCGACTGGGATCGCTACTACAAGTAACGGATTGGTTTGGCCGACTACTGATGGCGAAGGCCAAGTGACCATCCAATTAGGGAGCCACACTGCCAAAGTTCCAGTACAGGCCTCCGGGATTTCAAGCAGCGAAGATCAAACGGTCGGCGCGGTCGACTTTGTTAAAGACGTCAATCCTGTACTGAGTCGACTTGGCTGTAATCAAGGAACCTGTCACGGAGCGCAAAAGGGCAAAAACGGTTTCAAGCTGTCACTGCGAGGATACGACCCTATCTTCGACGTCCGAGCGTTGACAGATGATCTTGGAGCGAGGCGAATCAACGCGTCGGCCCCTCAGCAATCGATGATGTTGCGAAAACCTTTGGGATTGACGCCTCACGAAGGCGGTGTGTTGATGTCCGAAGGTGACCCCTATCACGCGGTGTTAAGTCGCTGGATTGCTGACGGAAGCCAGTTGAATGAAACATCGTCTCGCGTTGTGAAGCTTGACGTCTTTCCGCAAAACCCTGTGGTGCAGAAGATTGGCAATCAGCAGCAAGTTCGTCTGGTTGCCACCTATAGCGACGGGACAACACGTGACGTCACACGAGAGGCTTTTGTCGAAAGTGGAAACACCGAAGTGGCAACATCAGTCGGACACGGTTTGCTGTCTTCGGTTCGTCGCGGTGAAGCTCCGATCTTAGCTCGATTCGAAGGTAGCTACGCGGCGACTACATTGACTGTGATGGGCGACCGTAGTGAGTACCAAGAGCCGGATGTCGAAACTTGGGGACGTATCGACGAACTGGTTGCCGAAAAATGGAACCGCGTCAAAGTCACTCCGAGCGGACTGTGTGATGACGCGACATTTCTACGTCGCGTAACTTTGGATTTGACTGGGCTTCCGCCAACCAGTGAGGAGGTCCGGCAGTTTCTCAACGATCCGATGCCGACTCGACAAAAGCGATCTCTGGTGGTCGACCGCCTGCTCAGTAGCGAGGCGGCAATCGACTATTGGACGAACAAGTGGGCGGATCTGCTGCAAGTCAACCGAAAGTTTTTGGGGGTCGAAGGAAGCGAGAAGTTCCGTTCGTGGATTCGATCAGCCGTAGCCGAGAATCGTCCGTACGATCAATTCGTCCGCGAGATTATCACGGCAACTGGATCGAATCGTGAAAACCCCGCGGCGAGTTACTTCAAAGTCTTGCGGACACCCGAAGACACGATGGAGAACACAACGCACTTGTTCTTGGGGATTCGCTTTAACTGCAATAAGTGTCACGATCATCCTTTCGAACGTTGGACGCAGGATCAGTATTACGAAATGGCGGCATACTTCGCACAAGTTGATCTGAAAACGGATCCCGAATCGGGTGACAAGCGAATTGGCGGAACCGCTGTTGAAGGTGCCAAGCCACTCTATGAAATGGTCACGGATAAGTCGGATGGAGAGATGGTCCACGCCCGAACTGGCAAGGTGACTCCACCGGAATTTCCTTACCAAGTCGACTGTGCGGTACCCGAAGACGCGACTCGTCGTCAACGACTGGCACAGTGGATGACTGATGCTGACAATCCCTACTTCGCGAAATCCTTCGTCAATCGTCTATGGGGATACCTGTTGGGTAAGGGATTGATCGAACCGATCGATGATATTCGAGCCGGCAATCCGCCGACCAATCCTGAGCTGTTGGATTACTTGACGGATCAGTTTGTCGATTCGGGGTTTGATGTCGCAAACACATTGCGAGAGATCTGCAATAGTCGGACCTACCAACTGAGCGTCGAAACGAATTCCCTAAATGAAGACGACACGCTGAACTATGCACATGCAATCCCGCGTCGACTGCCGGCAGAAGTGATTTATGATGCGGTGCATTCGCTGACGGGGTCTGCCAGTGAGATCCCTGGGATGCCCAAGGGGACCAGAGCGGCCGCGTTGACTGATGCAGGAGTGAAGTTAAAGGACGGCTTCTTGCAAAACTTGGGACGTCCGGTGCGCGAAAGCGCTTGTGAATGTGAACGATCCAGCGATCTGCAACTCGGGCCGATCATGGCGTTGATCGGCGGTCCGACCGTCGCATCGGCGATCGCAGACCCGAAAAACGAACTCGAAAAAATCGTCGCTGACAATCCTGATGATCGCGAATTGGCAAATGAGATCTTCCTGCGTTCGATCGGGCGAGAGCCAACCGAAGCTGAGTATGCAGCCTTCGATCAAATGAAGCAGCAAATCAAGTTAGACCATGATTCGTTGGTCGAAAGTCTGAAGGCAGCCGAGAAGCGTTGGGCCGATGAAAAGGCCTCGCTCGAAGCGACTCGGCAACAGAAGCTTGAGGATGCGAAGACGCAATTGGCCGCGAGAATCGAAGCCGCCAAGCCAGACTTGGATCGATTGGCTATGGAACGCGAGCAGCGAATCACAGCAGCACAAAAAGTCCTCGACGATGCCAATGCGAAATTAGAATCCAAGGCCGAGGATTTTGCGAAAGCCAATCGCGATGGTGTCGAATGGCATCCGCTATCACCTTCAAAGATCTCGTCGACCAACAAGGTGAAGTTCTCGATCGGTCCCGATCGTGTAATCACGGCAACCGGGGACGCAGAGAAGGCGACCTACACGATCGAGTTTTCAACATCACTTCGATCGATCACGGGGCTGCGACTGGAAGCCATTTCAGACGCATCGCTTCCTGCAGGCGGACCCGGTTTGCCACCCAATGGCAACTTTGTTGTCACGGAAATCGATGTCATGGTTGCCGACGCAGAAAAAACTAAAGAGAAGCAGCCTGTGCAGATTGCCAGCGGCAAAGCTTCATTTTTGCAAGGCGGATTTTCGATTGAGGCAACGTTCGATGGTAACAAACGAGACCAAGGTGGTTGGGCAATCGCCGGAGCCACCGGCATGGATCAGTGGGCGACGTTGAAGTTCAAAGAGCCAATTGAAAACGCCGAGGGGGCTGTGATCACGATTCAGTTGCATCAATACCACAATGCGAAAGATCACCGACTAGGAAAGTTCCGAATCAGTGCGACCACCGATGGTGGTGACATCCCGCTCGATTTGTCAGAACGGTTGCGAGGTATCGCAAGGACCGAAAAGGACAATCGCAGCGAGGAGGCACAGAAGGCCCTGGTCGATTACGTCGGCAAGTCTGATGCCGAGCGAAACCAAGCCATCGCCGCCCTCGTTGAAGCGAAGAAGCCGGTACCGCCAGATGCCGAAACCGTTCGCTTGGAAAAACTACGCGATCGACTTTCGGTTGAAACTCCAGACGATCCTAATCTGCTGAGACTGCGTGAAGATGTCAAATTCAGTGCCACACAGATGAAGCAACTTCGACTGACAGCGGCCGAGGACTTGACCTGGGCATTGATTAACAGTCCCGCGTTTTTGTTCAACCACTGATCCAACAGACTCCGACCTTTCGTTCACCCCACCTCGTTCCGGAAACCAATCATGCTTTCTTTCAAAGGCTATCCGGCCAAAGACCTCTGCGATCGTCATCTCGGGGCAACACGACGGACTTTTCTGCGGGTTGGCGGATGCTCGATGCTTGGGCTGTCGTTGCCGTCGCTGCTGAAACTGCAAAACGCTGGTGCTCAACAAGCCGCGGCCAGTGAAATCATTGGTGGCGGTCCGGGGTGGGGAAAGGCCAAGAGCATCATCATGGTTTACCTTCAAGGTGGACCAAGTCATCTTGATCTGTGGGATCCCAAGGAGAACGTTCCGGACAACGTTAAAAGCCAATTCAGTCCGATCAGCACCAAGATCCCGGGAATCAAGTTCACTGAGAACTTGCCCAAGCTTGCCGAGATCAACGATCGTTTCACGATGATCCGTTCGATGTCATACACGCCCAATGGTTTGTTCAATCATACGGCGGCGATCTATCAGATGATGACCGGTTACACGACGGACAAGGTCAGTCCTTCCGGTCAGCTAGAACCGCCATCGCCAAAGGACTTTCCAAACTTTGGAAGCAACATCATCAAGATGAATCCGGTCGAAGAACCGATGCTTCCTTTTGTTATGCTGCCACGCCCGCTACAAGAATCAAACGTTGTCGGCAAAGGCGGGACCGCTGGTTTCCTTGGCAAGTCGTATGACCCATACACGCTGTATCCCGATGGCGATGATATGGACATGCAAAAAATGAGTCGCATCAAAATCGACGACTTAAAGTTACGACCGGAAGTGTTTAGTGTTCGTCTGCAGCGTCGCGCCCAATTGCGTGGGCTACTCAACGCCCAGATGCCACATATCAACAAAGCCGTCGAGAACTTGGAACTGGACGAATATTATGACCGAGCTTTATCGCTGATTGTTTCGGGACGTGCGCGCGAGGCGTTCGATCTTGCCAGTGAACCCGAGCAGTTGAAAGACGAGTATGGACGAAACACCTTTGGGCAAAGCTGTTTGTTGGCTCGACGTTTGGTCGAAGCTGGGACTCGGGTTGTCGAAGTCATCTGGCCGAAGGTTGCCAACAGCGACAACCATTCGTGGGATCACCATTCGGGACTAAGTAAGCGGATGAAGGATCAATCAGCTCCGATGTTGGATTCCGGTTTGACGACCTTGATTCGCGACCTTGATGACCGTGGAATGTTGGAGGACACGTTGGTGGTTGCGGTGGGCGAATTTGGTCGAAGTCCACAACGTGGGGTCAGCACAAGCGGAAATAACAATTCAGACGACGGCCGCGATCACTGGCCCTATTGCTACACCGCAGTTATGGCAGGTGCTGGAACCAAGCGAGGGTACGTCCATGGCAAAAGCGACAAAACCGCATCGGCGCCACTGGAAGACCCGGTCCATCCATCAGAGGTGCTCGCGACGATCTATCACAGCTTTGGAATTCATCCGGAAACGATCGTCTACAACCACCTCAATCAGCCTCGTGAATTGGTCAAAGCACAAGCGTTGACATCGCTTTTGACGTAGCGATCTGCGATGCCCATCAGATCTGGCAGCGAATAGAGATAGGTATCTCAGTTGGATCGCGAACCGAAATCGAGCAAAACCGAGCCGAGCCCCAGGGGCAATTGGTGTTTGGAGGGGCATCAAGCACCAATTTCGCCTTTGGGCTCGGTGTGAATTTTGGTGCGTTTCCTGGCGGCAGTCGATCTCTTCGCCTGATCCGGGGCAGTGTTTCTGTGGACAGCAGACGGCCAATCCCCCCAGAGCAACGGCACTAGCCAAATCAGTGGGACGGTAGATAATACGTCGATTGACCTACGAACACCAAAACGGTCACAGGCATCCACCGGTGGTCCGTTTGAAGTAATCGTTGTAGACTCCCTGCCCGAGACGGACATTTTCCCCATGCGAACTACCCTGGCACTCCTCGTGGCGCTGTCCACGACTTTGATTATGAGCAACGACACATCTGCGAAAGATCCTGGCGAAGCAACCGTAACCGACAAGGTTTATTTCGACATCGAAATCAACGGTGAACCAGCCGGCCGCATCGTGATGGGCCTTTTTGGTGACGACGTTCCCAAAACAGCCGAAAACTTTCGCGCCCTCTGCACCGGTGAAAAAGGTGTAGGCAAATCAGGCAAGCCACTTCACTACAAAGGCAGCAAATTCCACCGAGTTATTCCTCAGTTCATGCTGCAAGGCGGTGACTTTACGCGAGGAAATGGCACCGGCGGCGAGAGCATCTACGGCGAAAAGTTTGCTGATGAGAAGTTCTCTTTCCCACATGATCGTCCAGGTTTGTTGAGCATGGCAAACGCCGGCCCAGACACCAATGGCTCGCAATTCTTCATCACCACGGTTGAAACTCCTTGGTTGAATGGCAAGCACGTCATCTTCGGACGCGTGATTGACGGAATGGAATTGGTCAAACGCATCGAGTCGCTCGGTTCGTCACCATCTGGTGCGGTCCGACTGCCGATCGAAATCGCTGACAGTGGCGAACTGAAAGCTGAGAAAGAATAGTTCTAGAAAAGAACGAAATTGAACAACGAAAAACGGTCTGTGGCCCCTGGTGGGCGGCAGACCGTTTTTTCGTTTGCTGCTGCAAACGCTTGGCGACAAATAGAAATCCAACAGGCGGTTAACCGTTGGGGCGTTCCCGGTTTGACCAATGTCCCGTCGGATCGGTGCCGCGAACGTGGACTCCTTTTTCGTTCCAGCCCATGTCCGCGTGAACATCGGCACTGCAATAACGCAGTGTTAGCCCACAGCGTCGGCGGTCGGAGTTGTTTGCCTCGCTTCCATGCAGCAATAGATCGGCATGGATCGACGCTTGGCCGGCCTTCAACGGATCGATGACTTCGGTCCCATATTGATGCGGGTCTTCAATCGTTTGGTTCAGTACGTTGTGTTCACCGGAATCACTTGGGCGATAGGTCATGTGGCCTTTGGTATGCGATCCTGCAATGAACTTCATGCAGCCGTTCTCGAGATCTGCGTCGTCGATTGCCAACCAGACAGTGACCGCCTTGCTTGGTGAAAGGGGCCAGTAGCTCGCATCTTGATGCCATGCAACCGCTTTGCCATCGCCCGGCATTTTGCAGAAAAAGTGCGAGCCCCAACCGATGACATTTTCACCCAATAGATCTGCCACGCGAGACACGATTCGTTCATCGGTCAATAGATCGTATACCGGTCCGTATTTCAAATGAGCGGAACTGATCGAGTAGCTGTTTCCGCCTCCAGCGACGACTTGTTCAAGTAGGTTATCAAAGTAGTTGCGAATACCGGTGATTTCCTCGGCGGTGAAAATCTCTAAAGGACGGATGTAGCCTTCGGTATTGAACTGTTGAATTTGTTCTTCGGTCAGAACACTTGGCGACGTCGTCGTGGAAGGATGGAACGATAGATCGCGTTGCAGAGCTTGAAGTTCGTCTTCGGTGGGGATGATTTGATAGTCTTTCATAACAATCGTTTTAACGTCTTGATCGATGCAGCTATCGATTGGGGAGGGAACGATAGAGGGGACGCTCATTTTAGATCATTTGGATTGCCTTTCGACAGCGGTGAAGCACTTTGGCCGCACATATTCTGCTTTCTACTGGGCTGGTCCTTTGGGGGCGCCTTCATCCAGTCCGTCATACAGTGCCATCATGTTTCCGTTTTCAAAGATCTGCCAAGGTGTCCAGGCGAGGTAGATTTCACCGATCCGCAAATCACTTTTCCGAGGCGGAACTTCGATCGATTCAATCGGAATGTCTGAAGGGTCGGTTTTAACAGTCATCTGTTCCAACTCTTCTTGAAGTTCCCGTTCCAAGTCACGTAGATCATCTTTGAGTAGATCACGTGCCCTTTCGGCGCGTCGCACATCGTCTTTCTGTTGACTGGTCCGGTTTAGTCCGCGGGCGACTGTCATCACTCCGCCTTTTCGTCCACCCATGAACGCGCCAAAAAGAGAGGATGCTGCGGACAATAGCGTGGACCGTGACGCGGACTCGTATTGATTCGCTTCACGGTCAATGCGTTCTTCCGCAGTACGAAGTTTCTTTTCAAGTGAGTCGATTTTCTTTCGGTACTTCTCCCGCAACTTTTCCGTTTCAAGGTCTCGTTGTTCACGCCGAAGCTGAGCAAAGAATCTTGCAGCTTGTTGTTCAGTCGATTCGGCAGGTGCGTACCCTTTCAGCGAAGGGCTCTTATAGAGGGTCGCAAAGCAATGTCGGTAGAGATAGTTTTTGAGCTTCGTAAGGAACGACTTGTAGTTGGCCCCGTTGATCAAGTCATCTGGAAGCGTTGAATACAACATCCCTTCGGCAGGTCTGGTTTCGATTTCAACATCGGCAGACAGGGCAATGCTACTTTGCCAAAGGTCCTCTGGTACTGAATCAGCACAAGTCAATAGTCTTGTCGTATCAATCCATTGATCCAGATCGGCACTTGATCGAACGAAGTGCATCGACGCGTGAACCAGCAGCGCGGGACGGTAGACGAGCTGTGTTCCAAGCCTTGGTCGCTTGGTGGCAACCAGGAATCGTTCTTCAATGTTGGTGGGCACGACTGGGGGCTGTTCGCAGAAGCCTCCTGTCGCCGATTTCGGAAGCGAATCAACACTCGCTGTCTGATTGTCAATTTCAAGTTTATGTTCATGCATTAGCTGGCGGATTTGGTCCTGCCCCATGGGGCCAGCCAAATACGACATCGCCCAGCGAGTCTGGAAGGTGACGGGGCCATCGTCATGCACGTTGTTCATCAAGAAGACTCGATTGCCAAGTGCCGCCAGAGTTTGCTCCATCTCCGCGCGATCGAACTTTTGTCCGTTGGTCGCCGCAGCACCTTCGAGTCCTTCCAACACACGCGCTTTGTCACGCTCGGTCTGAAGCCGTCCCAAGAACCAGGTTCCAATGTTTGAAAGGCCTTTGTAGTCGAGGTCGACTGGGTTTTGGGTCGCGAGGGTAATGCCAAGACCATAGGCTCGCGCTTGCTTTAGCAAAGTCAGCATCGGGGCTTTGCTAGGCGGATTTGCCACCGGCGGAAAGTATCCGGCAACTTCGTCCATATAAAAGATCGATCGAAGCGAACTTGTACCGCTTTGTTGACGCATCCACGAAACCAATTCTTGCAACAAGATGGTCACAAAGAACATGCGTTCGCTGTCGGATAGGTGCGCGATCGAAATGACTGATAGCTGTGGCTTTCCGTCTTCCGCATATAGCAGTCGGTCGATCGAAAGTGGTTCGCCTTCCAACCAGGAAGCGAAAGCTGGTGAGGCGAGCAGGTTGTTCAGTCGCATTGCCAGTTTGGTTCGCTCACTTCCTGGCATGAAGGAATCGAGGTCCATCACACCGATGCGATCGATCGGTGGCGAACTGATCAACCGAATCAGGTTTGCGACGCCTACTTTTTGACCGAGCCGCCACTGATGCAGGAGGATTGTCGAGATCAGAATATGTTCTGGTGAAACCAATGGGTCTGCATTGATGCCCAGCAACGTCAAAAGTGCGGATACCGTTCCGGTCACTAGTTCGTTAACAGCTTCGGGGTTATCGATCATCCCCGGCGGTGGTGAATCCAGCGACTTCAAAACCGTCAACGGGAGGCCGATCTGGCTACCAGGCGTGTAGATCTTGACGTTGACCGATTGTTGGAAACGCCGAATGCGGTCAGGAGATTGTCCCCAGGAGGCGAGCCCTTCTTTCCAGCGTTTTGCGGTCGATAGTGCATATTGATCAATCGTCTGTCCGTGACGCGTCGCATCGGATTGATCAAGCCACGGGCGGAAGTCTTCCGCACTGAGATCCGGAAATGTGAGCATCAAGTTTGCCAAGTCGCCCTTGGGATCGACGCAGATTGCTGGGATCGAATCCAGCCCCGCTTCCTCAAGGAGGGAAAGGCAAAGTCCTGTTTTTCCACTGCCGGTCATCCCGACGCACATCGCATGGGTGCATAGATCCTTGGCGTCGTAGAGTAAAACAGGATCGAGTGTCTTGCCGCGTGCAAGATCGTATTGGCGACCAAGGTAGAACGATGCGAGTTTCTCAAAGCTGTCGGGATCGGGAGCGGTCATCGAAATTCACTCGCGTGATGTCAATGGAAATGTGGCATGTTCCGGTTGATCCAGCATACGGCAACGGAATCGTCATCGAAACAGATCGGGTGGTATCAATTCTAAAGTCGGATCGATCGATGTTCGAAAGGGGAGTATGCAAAGGACCGACCTAAAATTGATAGTCGGCTCTCCAACCCGATCGATGGCATGTGTTTTGGAACTGGAGTTACAATCGTTTCGAAACTGAATACGTCCGACGAGGCACTTTCAAGCGATAGCCTAGCAGTATGGTTCTCGACTACTTCCGACCGATCAATTTCCTTTCTGAGCAAGAACCATTTCTAGTTGATGGCCGGGCAATCGGGATCGATGTCAACACGATATTCCTGACCGGACGCCGTTGTCCGATCGGCTGCAATATGTGTGACTTGCATCGATTCACACGCGATGATTCGCCACCCGATGGTGCGATCACGAATCAAATCGATTATGCACTCGGTCTGCTGTCAAACTCTCAATGGATCAAACTCTACAACAGCGGAAATTTTTTTGACACGCGCAGTATTCCGGTCGGTGAGTACACGGCGATCGCTGAGCGTTGCGTCGGATTGGAACGAGTGATTGTCGAAAACCATCCCAAGATCGGTCGGAGCCGACATCGAGAGTTCGCCGAGATGATCGACGCGAAACTTGAAGTCGCCGTCGGTCTTGAAACCGTGCATCCACGTCTGTTGGCTGCAATCGGAAAACAGATGACGCGTGGTGACTTTGACCAATACGCAAAGTGGCTTGGCGACAACGGGATCGATTTGCGTGTCTTTTTAATTGTCGGGGCACCAGGAATGTCCCCAGACGAATCAGTGCGTTGGGCGATGTTGTCGACTCGGCATGCTGTTCGGCAAGGCGCTCGGCATATCAGTCTGATACCTGCACGTCGCGGTGCAGGTTGGGGAAATGCAACAGGCAGCGTTCCTGTATTTTCTGTTACAGATCTGTGTGAGATCTTTAACAACGCGCTCAATGTTTCTAATCATGCGACCGTTTCAATCGATTTATGGGAGATCGCACAGCAAGAGTTACATCTCGAAGATCGAAATCGGTTACGCTGTCTAGAAGAAGCAATTTTGAAACAAGAGGCAGTCATGCATGAAGCAGTATGATGTCATCGTCATCGGGTCAGGATTCAGTGGTTCAATCCTGTCGCGCATCTTAGCAAGCCGCGGTCGTTCCGTTTTGATGTTGGACCGTGGTCGCCACCCTAGGTTCGCCATTGGTGAATCATCGACGCCGATCGCCGATCTGTTGTTGCGTCGTCTTGGCGAACGGTATGACTTTGATGATCTCATTGCGCTTTCAAGTTATGGTCGATGGCAATCACGTTTTCCAACACTGGCGTGCGGTAAAAAGCGAGGTTTCAGCTATTTCGATCATCGGCCTGGGCATCGGGAATTGGTCGAGTGTCGCCCGGGTAGCCGAAGCTTGCTGGTGGCTGCGAGTCCAAACGATGAGGCCAGCGACACTCATTGGTATCGCAAAGACGTTGATGCCTATCACTTCCATAAAGCGGTAGAGGCCGGAGCACATGCGATTGAGCTCATCAATGTCGACGCTGTGCTTCCTGGTGTGGATGGAAGCCAGCCGCGAGTTGAACTGTGTGATGGAACGACAGTCGAGGCCGACTTCATCGTGGACGCAAGCGGCGCTGGGGCCGTCACGGCAAAGTCGTTGGACTGCACCAAGCTGACTTCCCAATTAAAAACTCACAGTTGTGCCACATTCGCACACTTCAAGGGCGTTGCACCGTTCACAGATGTTTTCAATCGTAGCAATGCCGACTCAAGGGCCGATGCTCCATTCGATTCCGATGATGCGGCGCAACATCATTTGATCGATGGAGGCTGGGTATGGATGCTGCGGATGAACAACGGTGTGACCAGCGTCGGGGTAACGATGCAATTTGGGGATAGCGTTGAATCTGAGCTTGAATCGCAGCGTCGCTGCTATGACTTGCTAGACCAACGTTTGTCAGACTATCCAAGTTTGCATCGGATATTGGCGGACGCCAGTCGTATCGAGCCAGCCGATGACATGGTCTGTTTGCCAAGGTTGCAGCGTCTTTATGATCCAGTGATTAGCCCCTCGTGTGTGATGACACCCACAACCGCGACGATGATCGATCCGTTGCATAGCACGGGGATCGCGCATGCGCTTGCCGGTGTCGATCGAATCGCTGATCTAGTGATTGACACTGGGTCTGATCGAGCGGAAGCGATGCGGTCCTATCGCGACAGCGTTTTGGACGAAGCGAAGTTCATTGATCAAATCGTCCACATGGCGTATCAGAGCATGCCATCGTTCAAGCGTTTTACGGCTGCTTCGATGGTTTACTTTGCCGCTGCGATACAATGTGAAGAGTTGATCATGGCCGGTTCAATACCTGAGAAGCTTTGGATGGCGGGCGACTCGCAAGTTCAACAAATTGTCAAGCAATGTGCAGAAGTTTTGCAATCCGATGTCAGTGATTGCGAAGCAAGCGATCAGGTTCGTGAGCTGATCGCACCGATCAACGAAGTCGGGTTGATGGATGATCAGTTGAGCAACCGCTATGCTTACACAGCGACAAAAACCGCCTGAGTTCCGTGTCAGTTGAACTGGCGGATTTGTAGCCGATGAGCTACACGCAACCGGAGAAAGGACCATGGATAGACCAAGAATTTTGTTAACACGACGTTTGCCTCCTCTCGCAATGCAGCGTCTTCATTATAAAGCCGAGGTCGTGCATGGCGATCTTGACCAGGATCTTTCACGACACGAGTTGCTTGAACGAATCAAAGACGTTGACGGGTTGCTTTGCCTATTGACCGACAAGGTTGATGCCGAGCTGATGGATGCGGCTGCTCATTTGAAAGTCGTGTCGAACTACGCCGTTGGATACAACAATATCGATGTTGCTGCTGCGACGGAGCGTGGTCTCGTGGTTACGAACACTCCGGGGGTTTTGACCAACTGCACGGCGGATATGGCGTGGGCATTATTGATGGCTGCTGCACGTCGGGTGCTCGAAGGCGACGCGCTCGTTCGAAGCGGAAACTGGACCGGTTGGGAGCCACTGCAGTTACTGGGCACCGAAGTCTCCGGTGCCACCATCGGATTTGTCGGCATGGGAAGAATCGCGAAAGCGACAGCCAAACGAGCAGCAGCTTTTGACATGAAATTGCTTTACTGGAACCGGACCCGACTGGATTCATCAGAGGAAGCAGAGTTGGGACTGGAGTACCGTGAGTTTGGTCAGCTATTCCCAGAGTGCGATTTTGTCTCTGTCCATGTCGCACTCACGGATCAAACAAAGCATTTGATCGGGCCTGCGGAGTTCGAATCGATGAAGCCAACTTCCATTTTGATCAACACCGCACGGGGGCCGGTCGTTGATGAGTCTGCTTTGGTGTGGGCTCTGGAGCAGGGGCAGATCGGTGGGGCAGGATTGGACGTTTTTGAAAACGAACCGATCGTTGAAGAAGAACTCAGGTCGATGGAAAACGTCGTTTTGGCCCCTCATCTGGGTAGCGCAACGATTGCTACACGTGAGAAAATGGGGGAAATCGCGGTGCAAAATTGTCTAGCCGTCTGCCGTGGCGAGCAGCCGCCGCACCGTGTGAATTAGTCGGCGAATGTCCAGCTGCATACGGAAACTGTCACCCATGTGGCGTAGAAAGCTTTCGAGATACTTGCAGCGTGGGGCGATAACAGCAATTTGGCTAGCTCGGCTGGGCAGCCTACGATCGCTATGACCTGAATGATTGATCAGGAGTGAAAACCCTACAGAGCCTTCACGGTCCTGATCATGCATTTCGTTGACCGAATACGGCAGGACGACTACGATGCAAACGCGGGAATTGCGTGACCAAACGCAGTTTTGGATGCCCGCCGACCGCGTCAGCCACGAATCGCGACGCCCTTATCTACTTTTCCAGTACCGTTCGATGGAACACGGACAAACTCCAACCGACGATGAAACGGTAATCCGTCGTGCTTCGAGTGAACCGTCCGGGGCGCATGCGAGTGATGCGTTGCCCAAGCACGGTTCGTCGGTCACTGCGACGACTGACGACGTGCTAGTCGAAGGTCTTGATGAAGCCAAAACGATCATTCGGCAAATCCAAAGGCCGGATAGCGGCGCGAGATCGGGGCGGACGCCTGCAGAGATTGCAAAGGTTCTGGTCGGGAAACAACTCAATCAGTATTACTTGGATGCGCTGATTGGTGGCGGAGGTATGGGAGCCGTTTTTCGTGCTCACGATCAACGACTCGATCGAATCGTTGCTTTGAAGGTCATTCCGTTCGTCGGAAATGATCCCGAGCTACAGCGGAGGTTTCGAAATGAAGCTCAGAACGCAGCGAAGTTAGACCACCCACGAATCGCGCGTGTTTTCGATGCCGGTGACTACGATGATTGGCACTACATCGTTTTCGAATACATCCACGGGATCAACCTTCGTGACCTAGTTCAAGATCGCGGAGTCCTATCGCTCGATGATGCGGTGCTCTACACATCACAGGTGACACGTGCACTGGAACACGCGTCCCAACGAGGAATCGTACACAGGGATATCAAGCCCTCGAACTTGTTGGTTTCAGAAGATGGGTCTGTAAAACTAGTCGACATGGGTTTGGCTCGTAGTGATAACTTAGAGCTCAGCGAGGACATGACCGCCAGTGGTGTTACACTTGGCACGTTCGACTATATCTCTCCCGAGCAGGCGCTTGATCCACGAGACGCCGATATTCGCAGCGATCTCTATTCGCTCGGTTGCACTTTGTATTTCATGCTCACCGGCGAGCCACCGTACACCGGTGGTACGATGCTGCAAAAGTTGATCAGTCACGGAAACGCGCCGCTTCCAGATCCACGTTCGATGCGTCCGGATCTTCCAGAAGAAGTTGTTGCGGTGATGCATCGGATGATGGCGAAGGATCCGAAAGCGCGATACCAAACCGCAAGTGACTTGCTTGCCGATTTGCGTGAGCTGGCTTACAGGTTCGATTTGAATCGCGCCCGCGCCGGGGTGGGAGTTCCCGTCGCAGCGTCAAACGATGGACTGCAACGTTTGCAGTTTCATTTGCCATGGATGTTGGCTGCTTTGTTGATTCTGATGGTTGCTGGCTATTTGGAATTACAGTCAACCGCAACGCGAGAGGCATTCATCATCAGCCGGCCTCAACCCGCCTTGCGTGGGGCTTCTGCAAATTCAGCTGATGTGGGACAAGCAGCAAGTCCACTTAACGACTCGTCTGTGCCCAATGACAGTGCGGCAGTTGGCGATGGGAATACTGCTTCGTCTGCGATTGCGACATCGGTCCCTGGCAATCCGACAACTGAAAAAACATCGACGCAAGAACGACCACCAGTCGTCGATGCAGATGGACTGTCTGAAGCCGCTGCCCTTCCGCCCCGTTTTACAGGCAAATTGCCGTTTCCAAACGAAATTGCATCTGCCGCAGAATCTAATACTGCTCCAAAGGTCAATCCGAAAGATTCCGAAACGGTTCGAATCGATCGGACGATGGATGCCAATCGACCGAATAGTAGCGATGCCAATGTGACTTCCAAATCAGCAACGCCGGCGCCGTCTTCCGGGAATGGGACGTCCTCGACTGCAACGGCGGCGATCGCATTGCCAGCTAGCGATGTCGTGCGTGTTGTCCCACCCAGCTTGTTGGCGTTGGCCAGCAACGATGGTGAAATCGACCGCGACACCGATGGTGCCGCCCTCTGCCCGACGCTTGATGAGGCGTTAAAGTTGGCTGATCGGCTGGGAGTCAATCGAATTCAGCTGGCTACTCCACGCGTGGTCACCGGTAAAGTCGTGATACCTCGCGACAACATGGTGATCGAGTCGACTCTCGACCGGACAATGATTCGAATGGTTTCGACCGACACGTTGGCAATCGGTCGTAGCGAAATGATGGTCATCGGCAGCCATCGTACTCACTTTAAAAACATTGACTTTCACTGGGAACTTGCGCAAGAGCAAGTCGATGGCGGTTCAATGTTCGTGATGAACGACAACCGCTTGTCCGAATTTGAAAACTGTTCCTTTACGCTGGTTAATAAAGCGATCCACGACGGTGTGTGCTTCTTTCAGGTAAAGACACAAACGGACGCTATTGCTGGTGCTGTCGAAAAACAAGATGCCACGTTGCCATTGGTAGCGCTCGTCTTGAACAATGCGGTTGTTCGGGGGGAAGCTGATTTCATTAAGATGGATCAGGCCGCGGCGCTGCAGCTAGTTTGGAACAATGGGCTGCTGGCTGTCAGTGGGCGAATGATCGACACCGCTGGTGCCGGTGTGCGTCCGGTTTCATTGATCACCAGCACGATTCAACTTTCACTTTCCAACGTAACCGCGGAGATACCACGTGGTGTCTTGAGAATGCGTTTGGGCCCAAACGGATCGTATCCCGTTTCGATCGAACGCGAAGCCAACCAATGTGTTTTCTTGGTTGATGAAGGTCAGCCACACTTCGAAATTATTGGTGTCGAATCGCTTGCCACCGAACAGGACTTACTTCGACTTCGTGGCGAAGACAACGTTTATGTTGGCGCGCCGACTTTGACAGATCCGATTCTCTATGTCGCCGATATCGGTGGCAACACCGCCATGTATTTGATGTCGGAGCTGAATGAAGGCAATCTTGCCTGGATCAACGAAAACGGACCCCGCTGGTCGGTAAGATGGTCAAATGTAAGACCAACAACACAAACCTATCATTTGCTGACTCCTGCAACTTACCGCCAGGACGGAGCAATCTTTTTTGGCTTTCGTGAGCTCGACTTGCCTTCGCTACCTTAAATAGCGAACGGATTATTTGGACGTCGGTTCTCGGTCGATCATGACTTCGACAGGGATTCCGATCGGGAGCTCGACACCATCAGCTAGGTCAATCCACACACGGCGTGAATGAGTGTCATTGCGTTCCCCTGCCCACCCGCCAAATATTTTCTTTGGCTCCATCCGCGGTTCAATCTCAGTGACGGTGCCTTCGAAAGTCTTGCCAGGCAATGCATCAACCGTCACGATGCAGCGTTGGCCTTCGCTGACTCCGAGCGCATCCCGTTCGTCAACATCTGCAATAACACGCAGTTGACTCGCATCGACGACTTGGATGGCCGGTGACGGAGATTCAGGGCTAATCCACTCGCCAGGGTGAACATCAACATTAAGTACGACTGAATCACATGGCGATTTAACATCGCAACGGTCGACGTCGATTTCCGCCATTCGCAGCTGAGCTTTTGCCGAAGCGATTTCGGCATCAGCAGCAAGAAGGTCCGCTGGTCGAGGGTCTGCCTTGATGGTTTCAAGCCGCTGACGCGAGGCTTGCAATAACGCTAAAGTCGAATCGTGCGTCGAGCGGTAGTCTTCGAAACCTTGGGTGCTGATGGCGTTGCGTTCATAAAGCTTCTTCGCACGATCAAAACGCGCTCGCGCTCCGTCATATTGTGCTTGCGCGGATTCAGCCTCTTGTCGTGCCGCATCTATTTCGCTCTGACGGGCTCCGGCGACAAGTCGCATCCGTCTTGCTTGTGCTGCTTCCAATTGAGCAGCAGCTAATTCGCGTTGTGCTTCATAGCGTCTGGCATCCAAACGGAACAAGGTCGTGCCTTCGGCAACACGGTTTCCGCGTTCGACAGGAATCGAATCGACTCGTCCGGGGAATTGTGGGCGAATAGAGATTGCTTCTGAACGACCTTCGACCCGACCCGCTGCATGGATTTGAGGGCCAATGGCTGAGGGATCGATTCCCAAGTTCAATGGCTGCAGGCGAGGCGGCAAATGTGACTGCTGTTGGTCAATCGCGATCATCAGTCCAGTGCCAGCAGCGGCAATGGTCGCGGCGAGGATCAACTGTTTCATATGAACCTCCCGTTTTCCATTTCGCAGATGCGGTCCGCATAGCTATAAATCCGCGGGTCATGTGTCACGACCACTGTTGATGTGTTGAACTCGTTGGTCAGTTCCTGAAGCAAGTCCATCACGCCTTTTCCTGATTGGCTGTCCAGTGCCGCGGTTGGTTCATCGGCCAAGATTAACTTCGGTTGCCCGACCACAGCGCGGGCTAACGCGACTCGCTGGCATTGCCCAGGACTCATTGACGACGGCAAAGCATTCACGTGGTCACCCAGACCCATGCGAGCGAGCAGTTTTGCTGACGTCTTTCTTGCTTCGTGAAGCGGAGTTCCATGCATCGACAATGGAATGGCGACGTTGTCTTGCGCATCGAGTCCGTCGATCAACTGAAATTTTTGGAAGACGAATCCAATCATTTCTCGTCGAATGATTGTCCTTTGCTGTTCGTCTAAACCATCAACGCGACGATTGAAAAAACAAAGTTGCCCGTCATCTGGGGTCAGCAATAGACCCAGGATTGAAAGGAGCGTTGTCTTTCCGCTTCCAGATGGCCCAACCAGAAAGACGCACTCTTTCTCTTTGACTTGAAAATCGATGCCATCCAAAATCGGACGAGGCGTCCCGCCGATAACGTAGGACTTCGTGATCTGCGAGGCATTGATCGCTGTCCGTTGCTGCGAAGACTTGTCAGTCGTAGGTGGCACGACTGCAGGTGCGATCGTTGATGGGAAAGATGTGTTTGTAATGTTCATGCTTGGAGCGCCGTATGAGGATCAATTCGACGCACTCTTAAGTATGGCAAGCCGGACGCAAACAGGCAGATGCAGAAAATCAGCACTGCACATCCAACATAAAGCATGTTCGGAATTTCGATCGTTGCGCGAGGTGTGCTCAGTAAGGCTTGCAAAATGACGGTAATGGCAATTCCGATGGCGATACCAATGGTTGCGACCGTTGCTGATTGAAGGATTAGGATGCTGAGCAATTCTTGCTCGCTCAGACCGATCGCGCGAAGGGTGGCGTATTCGGAAATTCGGTCCAAGACCATCGCGTAGAGGGTTTGCCCTACCATGACGAGACCGACAAGCAGTCCGAGTAGCGTGGCCGCACCGAAGCTAATTCCGAGTCCTGTTCGGGTCATCCAAAAGTTAATGCTGACCGATGCATACTCATCGCTTGGCATCGCTTCGACATCTGGAAGGATCGCTTCGATTTGGCGGCAGATCGCTGCACTGTCGGCACCGGGCGTGACTCGGGCAAGCAAATACGACGTTCGCGTCGGATCGCTACCCATGATGTCGAGTACACGTTCGTAGTTCGTGAAGATATAGGGCGTGACTAAAAAGCTGAGGATGCCGTTACACTTTGCCGCAATTCGCACTCGACGCCCATTGATCTCACGAGTCTCACCGATTTGAGGACTCATCAATTTGTCATCGTCACAAGCGTCGACCACGATCGCATCGTCGAGCTGCAATGCGTGTGAGGGGCCCTGTTCGATCTCGAAGGCTCTTCCAATATTTGTGGTCTCCGGAACGCCAACCAAAACAACGTTTTCGTAGCCGCCGTTCGGAAGACTCATCTCACTGAATTCAACCCGAAGTGGTTGAACGTCTTCGACTCCGTTGACGCCTTCAACAACATGTCGCCAGCGTTCTGGAATCGAGTGAGCGAAGTCAACGTTGTGCATGCCGCGGTGCCCGATCCAGATATCGGCGTTTCCACGGTCCACGAGCATGCTGGCCTTTTGGATCAGGCCAACGAACAGTCCACCTTGGATGTTTACCAAGACGACGGAGAAAATGACGCCAACCAAACCGGCAATCAACTTACCGCGATCGTGAAATAGTGTCCGGTAAGCAAGATTCCAACGCATCGTTTGGATCGGCCGATTGGCCGTTGATCACTTTATCGAGGGGACTTCGTAGACGGGCCGCTATAGTTCGCCATCGGACACCTATCCGTGGAACTTCAATTGACTCCCTCTTACAAAAGCCAGATGAGGGACGTCCAGCTCGATAAAGTCTAAAGACCGGGATAACCGGTACTTGAAACTGATATGGCATGGCCAGAGGCCGGTCTAGGATCTATGAAACATGAATGTTTCACGGGTTTCGGCCGAGATGATGACGCCAGTATTGGGGCATCGCCCACAGCCCCGTTGATGCTGCATCAGCGATTGATGTAGCGGAATGTGACGGATCAATCGCCGTAGGAATGATGATGTCAGTTCGATCGAATTCACGATGGAATCGGGCGACGACGAGATGACTTGCTTTATTACGGTGGTGAAGGTGTGGTTTCTGTGTTCGAGAGGGCGATTTGCTACCGCTTGGCCTCGGCCTCCAAAACCGACACTCGCTTCTCCAAGGCCTCGACGCGTTTGGTTAGGCGAATGACTACTTGTCGAAGATCGTAATCATTCATCTGTGGTGAGGTTGGTTCATCGGAGCCAGCTCGGAAAGGATTTGGGGCTGGTTCCCAAGCTTGCAATTGTTCCTCAATCGCTTCGATCTTAGCTTCGACTCCCGGACGGTTCGGGTGCTTCGATCCCATCGACTCGAGATTCTTTTTTAGCAGCTTTCGCTCTTCCCACAGCTGTTTGCCGCGTTCGGTTAGCAACGCGGCTTTCGGTGCTTCGTCGTCCGAAGGTGCTTTGCTTCCGATTTGAGCCTTCAAAGCAGAACCGAAAAGCAGCAAAAGTATCGCGACGTTGACGGTATGTGATTTGAACAATCGCTGAATCATTTTTTTATCGCTATGAGAGTGCGAAGACGGAGAGTTTCAGGTAGCCAGTGGAGCCCTTCAGTTTATACGGCAAACCAATAGACGATTAGCTTGACGTACTCAATCCAGATCGGGAGGTGGGTTTCGACGCTTTGGGATGGTGGGGCGGCCGAGTGAATCGAAATCAAACTTTGATCTGCGAAGACTCGCTGAAACGTCAGTAGGCTCCTCCGCGTATGCGGTGGAGAAGTCACGACGATGATCTTGCCGAATTCTTTGTCCAGATTCGCTAACGCGATCGCTTCGTCTCGGGAACTTAGCCAAGTCGCTTGCGCGGGAGGTACAAAATGAATCGCGTCGCTAGGAACGCCTCTCATTTCTAGATAGTCAACTGCTCGTTCAGTTAGCGTGTCATTTTTCTTTCGAATGAAGTTGTAGCACGAGTTGCGATCTTCTCGGAGGAGGAAAATCTTATCGACACGGTGCATGTGATACAGATCAGACGCAGAAAGCAGACGCTCCCAATAAGCTGCTCCATCGGCCATCACATAGGCAATATCACCTCTGGCGTCAGAATCGTGCCTGACCAGTGGGGAGATCAATAGGCCGCGAACGGTATCAGATGATAAGGCGATGTTCCAGCAAACGAAGAGTGCGACGAGGATCCAGAATCTTCGTCTCCACTTCGTTGCAGAGTCGATGGCCATCTATGGAATCCCACGAACAATGGTGGGCCCAATCATTCGTGTGAACCAAACGGGTAGCTTGGTCCAAAGTTCCACAAGGCGTTTTTTGCCTCCCGCATCAGGACGCATTTCATTGGGATCGCCTTTGCGGACGTAGTACTGCCATGTCGCTTGTGAAGGCACTGCACCCCACTGAGCTTTGAACTTGTATGTTCCGCTGTCTTCGCTGCTGCGACCGAAATCAAACGTATGGCTGCCGCGCTCGATCGAGCGTCGCAGTAGATGTCGATACATCCACATGTTAGCACCAAGGCGGTTGAATTCCCGAAGGCTACTTGCGCTGGGGACCTCGCTGACACCACGGTTATGGACCAACAGTCCGGCGGCGATCGCCTTTGAATCTTGACGAACAACGCACAATTCGGCGCTGTCTTTGAATTCGTCTAGGATCGCTTCAAAAAGCTGTTTCGAAAAAACAGGAGTACCGAGGTCACGCATGTTTTGCGCGAAAACATCGTAGTACTCCGGTAAAAGTTCTCGGCCGCCAAAATGAACCGTCGAGCCGTAGCTGCCTGATTTTTTGATTTGGCTTCGCACCTTGGATTTAAACGACTTGTCGAGTTCTTCGTCCGTTGCGGGAAGGGCCAAACGCATGTGAACTTTATCTGTTCGCGCAAAGTTCAGTTTGGCGTGCTCGATCGGTTCTTCGTGGCGTAGTTCTAAATACTTAACGTCATGTTCATCAGCTAACTCACAAGCAGCATCGACTAGGGTCTCGGCCACAGCTTGGTCTTTGGCCCAGACTCCACCTGTGTTGATGTATGGCAGGCTGACTAAAAACTTGCCAAAGATTGGCCCTTTGACCAACACCAGCGGCAGTATGCCGTCGGAATGATTCGATGATTCTGCCTTGATCAAGAAACCACGGTGCTTCAAACCAAGGCAGACGCTGTTTTGCCAGCGGACGTCATGCCCATTAAGGCACGGAATATTTCCGGATTTGATGGTTGGCCATTTGGTCGGCCAAGCTTCAACACGAACTGAGGTCAACTTTACTTTTCCGGCGGCGGAGACACGAAGCGCAAGTCAGGCAAGCAAAGGTTAGCAGCGCACTCGGTTCTGGAACACTAGAAAGGGAAAGGAATGCTCCCGGTGTTCCGGCCTTTGACTCGAAGCCTTGGTATCCTGCCGAATTTGGATATGCCGAGGCTGACCAACTTGATGCGAGGTGGTTTTGGTTGATCAGATGTGGCGCCACAAAGAGACTTTGATCAGGATCCGTTGACGGCCAAGTTGCCGTGTCAATGTTGACCACGTCTGACGCATTGTCTGTCGAAAGTGAGATATGGATGTTGGACGCGCCGTGGAACAATTCAAAGGGAGGTATTCCCGGCAGAAACTCAGGCAACGCCTGGACAAAAAGCGTACCGGCTGGTGTATCGGGCCAATCCAAAAGGAAATTCGCAGCAGGGTTGCTGCCAGATCCAACCGAACCGATGCCTCCAATGCCGGTCGGATTAAACAGGATCATAAAAGAGTTGGGGGCTAGTGCAGTCGCCGTTCCAGATTGTACCTCTGGCAAAAACACCTTCTGGGATTCTGCCCCATTGCTGAATACGATTTCCAACGAAGACAGGTCTTCTGCTGTGGAGCCGTTGTTGTAGATCTCGATCCATTCGCCACTGGTTGAGTCCACATCTAGCATTAACTCGGTGATTGCAAGGCCTGCTTGAGTCAGCTGCCCAACATGAAGAAGAATGATTCCACAAAACGTCAAAAGAGCTCGAAACACGCCAAAACCTCTCGCTATTTGATATCAATCACTATTCCTTGCGTAGGGATACAAACATCCCCCAAGTGAACAGTTTGATCAACACCAGTGCGGGCCGTCTGAGGCGGGGTGTGGCAATCTGCCACGGGGGAGGTTGTGCGGGGTCATCGGATGCTGTTCGCCCCAGTCGACTTAGGAATTGACGTGCCAGGCAAATGAAAGGGGACAACACGAGACAGAGAGTGGCTACGACGATTGCAAAACACTCACCGCCGCGTCATATCCCGCTTGAATCAGGGGATCAGGATTGGTGAAGTCGAACCATGCGACTGAACCGACTTGGGGACGTATGACCAAGTCGGCGAGTCGTAGTTGTTGTTCTCGGATCCGAGACTCAGCGAGTTCCTGGAATCGCATGATCGATTGAATTGCGGTTTTGCAACCTGCGTTTGCGGATTCAGTGGGGCTGACGTCAACAACAAACAGTTCGCCTTGGTTTTGCATCAGTTCGATCGCCATATCGCAAGGAACAGCGTCGTAGACTCCAACGTCACTGAGGCGTCTGCCTTCGATTTCCACTGCGGGAAAAACACCGGGTATCGACATCGACGCGCGTACTGCTTGCCGAAGCGGACCTTCGCTCATTGAAATCCTTTCGCCAGTTTTCAAGTCCACTGCGATCAAGTGAAGTGGCAGCCGGAGGTCTTCGATATTGATGTCTGGAAGTAGTTCTTCGGTGATGATTTCCAGAAGTGTGCTGGGCAACAGCGATTCTGTTCTTGCTGCTCGTGCGATTGCTTTTTGAACCCAGAAGACGCTTCGCCAACGCCGTAGCCAACGGTCGTTGGTTTCGTCTTTGCCGTGCGTGCCTACTGCAGCATCAAGGACTGTCTTTTGAAGTGTTCGGTAGCGGTCCGAAACCAGGAATTCTCGAGCGATAGTTTCCGCACGCTCAACATCACGTTCAGCGGCAATTAGTGCGGCCATTAATGCGCCCATGCTGACACCTACCAATCGTCCGATTCCAGTTCCGGAGTGGCCGATCGCGCGTACCGCACCAAGGTGCGCAAGGCCTCTAGCGCCACCGCCGCCAAGCATTACGGTTGCGTCTGCCCATTCGCTTCGCGGACGGCGAAGCATCAGTCGGCCATGCCAGTGTGTCAGATTCACAAAACCCCCCTGGTCAATCTGATGTCAACAATGACAAACCATAGGTTACGGATGCAGGCCGATGGTGAGGGTTAGCCTGCCATCGCTCAATAAACTTTGGACATCGACCATCACCCCATTGAGGTGGGCAATACTTGTGCAACCGCTATCAACCATCGCGGAAATTAAAACAGAAGGGCAACAGTCATGCGATCTAGGACTCCATTGCGCCGACGGGAAAAGCGGAACCTAGGTTTGCAACGTTGATCGTCCGGGGGGATGACCTTTTCAGTACGCGCTCGTCTCCGCACGCGCACGGAACTCTAATCTCCAAATTCGCTATCATGCGTCCGACGATAACTAGCTCGACGTCCTCGCGCCAGGTCGTTCCATCCGCCAGTGCGACGGCCTGTCCGCTGCTGCCCGATGCGAACAATCGCAAGGAGCAAAAGAAAGCTGCACCGGGGTTGCGTTACGAAATCGCAAACTCGAAAGATGATCTTCGCCAAGCGTTTGCATTGATCTACCAGTCATACTTACGTGCAGGATTGGTCCAAGCGAAAGAGTACGGGATACGCTTGACGCCATTCCATCTCCTCGGCTCAACGGAAGTCTTCATTACAAAGCTTGAAAACACGGTGGTCTCAACGGTCTCGCTTATTGGTGATGGGGAACTAGGGCTTCCGTTGGAATCAATCTATCGTGACAACGTGCGGATCATTCGTCGACGTGGTCTGCGGATGGCCGAGATTGGCAGTCTGGCTGATCGTCGTGAATCACCGGTTCGGTTTATTGAGACTTTCGCCGGTATGGGGCGGTTGCTCGCGCAGGTGGCCATGGCACGTGGATTTGACGGTTTGGTCGCAGCGACTCACCCCAAGCATGCACGCCTCTATTCACGAATTCTTCCGTTCGAACAGATTGGTTGCGAAGTTGCGTGTCCCTATGCCAATGGGAATCCGGCCGTCATGTTGGCGCTCGTCTTCGATGACCATCGCGGCTCGGAGCTCTATGAACGATTCTTCGGTTCACTCAGCCAACGTGGAGACACATCGGCACGACCTTGGACGGATGAGACACGCAGCTATTTTTCAAAATTAGTCGATCATCCGAGCGTTAAAGTTGATGCCGTCGTTGGTCAAACGCTATTAGCTCGATAGTTCGACGTCAGCCTCGATCGGCGATGTGCTTGTGATGACGTCTTGATCTTACGTCAGGGCCAGTTCGTGTCGTTTTCTGCGTCTTTCTATTCAGCGTAGACGGCTTGCACAATCGGTAGGACGCCTCGGACCGTGATAAATGCGAAGACAACCATCGCTAAGGCTAATAGGCTGGCGGAGATAGCCCAGCGGAACAATTGCTCACGAGAAGCTCGTTTGCTGGTCACGGAAATAAGCCGGTCTGTATGAGCGCCCGCCAAGTGGTCCAGGTTTGGCTTTGATTGGTTGATCAATGCGACACTCTGAGGAGGCGGCCCATCATCTTGAGGCGGCGGTGGTGGTGCCGATTTACCAAACCTCCGTGATGACATGTGTCCTTTCTCATTCGCCCAGATATGAAGGTCACCAACCCAGATAGATTCTCCTCCTGGGATCAGTTCCCGGACTAGCGGAGTATTCTCGGCAAGCGTTCTGGGGTTCAATTGAATTGCCCAAATTTTCTCACCTGTCGTGATGATGGCAAGTTCGCAATCGTGAAGACCAACGCCGTGCAATCGCATCAGGCTTGGGTGAGAGTCACCAAGGATTGTGACTGAACGGCTTAGTCGCCTCGTTTGTGATTCTCCTCCCCAATCCAAAATCAGGGTGCCACGAGGATTTTCCGGTTCTGGCTGGGGCAGCTCGCTAACGTCATTGACCGCGTCGCCGGGAGGCGGTGGCGTGGCATGGTCCCATGGATGATCACCGGATTGTGCAGACAGGTTGACTCGGATTTTTCCAATCAATATTTGGCGGCCTGGCTTCAGATTTCCCCAGGTCGGATAGGCAACTGCGCATAACGGCCAAACTTGAATTCTGTCGCCAACGATTGCAACGAAGTACACGACCTCCGGCAAACGCTTGTAGTCTAGACGGACGTGGCACCGCGGATGAGAGCCGATCAGCGCGAAAGGCTGGTCAAGTTCTTGGAAATCTGTTGCTTCGGGTCCGCAGCTGAATCCCCAACGGTTCGAAGGCCAGAGCAACATTGGGAATCGGTTAAATCCAACTGTGAAACGAGTTGAAGAGAGTCTGACGAAGAGGAGGGCGGCTTTTCGTGTCGGAAGCCGCTACAAAGAGTAGCTTGTTGTACCGATTTGTGTGCATTGCGAACGCGGTGTTCTCGTAAATCCGATCTTAGCTGATTTGCTATAACGCGCTAAGGTCGCTGTGAGGGTGATTGGATCCCTTCTGTGGTGCGGGTTCCGGCTGTATGGCCTAAGCAGGCTGGGCTTGCCGCGGCATTTTTAGTGTTCACTTGACTTGGGACGGTGCTTGCATATCCTCAGAGTCGATCTGAGCCCCCGAAATCGAGGGCTACTAAGCTAGGCCTGACGGCTTTGCGTCAGGTATGGCAATGTCCTTTTGGCAAGCTTCTTACGGCAAGCCATGTGCAGTGATTTGTTCAGCAAAAACATTGCTGATTGGACTAAGCGGACACCCCGTCTCCCCGCCCCGGGATACAGCGAATTTTAGATGTCTAAGCGAAAGAAAGTTGCAGCCTCCGCTGGCAAGCGACGTCGAGAACGGCCAACAGTGGCTGAGCAGAATCGAACGCTCGCCAGCGGTCGATCGACGTCGTTGCGTCCTCCTCCAAGGAAGCAAGAGACACTCTATCAAGTAGCTGGTCCTACCAGTTGGCCGGTAGGGGTATGGGCGACTTTGGCCGCCGCATGTCTTGTTCTAGCCTATTCCTACTGGCCCACGTTCAGTTGGGTTGTGGAGAACTGGCAAAATGAGCCTGACTATGGACACGGCTGGTTCGTGCTGCCTCTCGCAATTTACATGTGTTACCAGCGGGCGGAGCTGTTCCCAGGAGCGACTGGTAAAGTTGCTTGGTCCGGATTTAGTTTGCTCATCGTTGCCCTGGCAATGCGTATCATCGGTCGATTGGCATACGTTGACTTTTTCGACGCATACTCAATTATTCCCGCAATCGCAGGCGCGGTCTGGTGCCTAATGGGATTTCGGGCGATGCTTTGGGCACTGCCTGCCATCGTCTTTCTGTTCTTCGCGATCCCACTGCCTTATCAAATGGAAAGCGGCTTGAGTTGGCAGTTGCAGGGCGTTGCCACCGAGTTCAGCACGTTTTTCTTAAGGGCCCTAGGGCTGCCCGCAGTATCTGAAGGGCATGTGGTATGGATCGGAGAGGAAAAGCTATTTGTCGAAGAGGCTTGTAGCGGATTGCGGATTTTCGTTGGTATGGCAGCGTGTGCCTATTTTTGGGCGGTGCTCAATGATCGGCACTGGTCAGACCGCGTGGTGTTGGTGGTTACCGCACTACCGCTCGCATTGCTCGTCAATGCTGTGAGAATTGTGTTGATCGGACTGTTTTACCAATGGGTCGATTCGCCTTCTGCTCGACATGCGATCCACGATATTTCTGGTTACCTGATGATTTTGCTGTCATTTGGGGCACTCGGTGCGATTTCGGCGTACTGGCGCCAAGTTTACAAAAAGGTGCCAGTGATGACCGCAAGGGATACCTTACGGGGCTCGCTCCGGCATTCATGAAAATTGAAAAGCTGGTTGTGGAATCCCGCTACAGGATGGGTATCATGGCCTTAAATCTGTGCGGGGCCAAAAGAAGGAGTACGCGTAGGCAGTTGAACGCAACTTGTGAGACTTCAACTCCACTCGTGACTCCAATGAAAGTAGAACGAAATCGGTGGTTTCCAGTGTATTGGTCACCAATTGATTCGTTTGGAAGTGTGGCAAATGGTTGCTATCCGATCGACTCAAGCATGTGTAGATGCATGTTCACGCGATCGAGATGGAACTTTGAACTGTCACATGAATCGGAATAGTTAGCTCGTCCCCCGACACCATCGGCCCAATTTTTAAGGGTCGATTCCCCGGCGTTTCGCAGATTAGAAAGAATGCATCAACAACATCCGCGACAGAGTCAAGCAGCGTACTACCAGCCAGGTCCTGCAGTAAGTTCAGGTGCTGATAGCTCAAGTTTTGATCCATGGTTGATTTGGGTCACGTTCCGGCGGTGCTGGCACTGGGCTGTTCCGGCCGGATTGGTGCTAGCCGCCATCGCGGCTTTTGCGGTGCTCAATACCTTTGAGCCCCAATTTGAAGCTGTTTACCAGTTGGAAGCGAACAAAGACTGGTTGGTTGATCGGGGTGTGATGCCAACGCCAGACGACCTCGCTCGGACGGAAGGCCCGATGATCACGAACCAGATCGTTTTAACAAGCGTGATGGCGAACGAGGCCCTGCATAAGTTTGCGCTTTCAGATCCTGAAACCCGAGAATTGGCGTTGCAAAAACGCTTGAAGGTAAGGGGGTTGGGAGGCAAGTCAAAGATGGCTGTAAGCTACACCGATTCAAACAAGGAGTTCGCGGCACAAGTTTGTAATGCAGTGGTCGCGGCATATCTTCAAAAACGTGACGAATACGACAACCTCCGAGTGTCACGTCTATCGCAGTATCTAAGCCGGCAGATCGATGAGCTCAAGCGTCGCGTAGATGAACAGAAAAAATCTGTTGAGAAGTACGCAATTGAGACTGCAGGTTATTCTCCGAGCGACGGTGTGGCTGTTATTGAGTCGGCCGAGTCGTTTTCGTTGATCGAAGAGCTGCGTTCGCAGATCTCTGAATTGGAGATCGAATTGGCGATGATCGATGCCGGCGTTGTAATTCGAAACCCGTCATCTGGTGATTCGATCGATCACGCGTCATACGCTCGGTTCGTGCCGCCACATATCACGGTTCGGAAAGGGAAAATTGATGAAGGGCGTCTTCAGCTATTGATCGAGCGTGATGAGGATGTGAAGTTCGCTGCGGAACGCTATGAGCGGTACCGAAAGGTGGCTTTCGATATGGAAACGAGCGGGGCTTGGCGTACATCGCAGCAGTATTTCGCCGAGCAGAAAGCTGAGCGAGACAACTGGAAGGAAAAGCTTGATCTGGCCAAGGAAAAAGCATCGCTCGTCGCTGTAAAGATTCTTGAAGCTGAGTTGGATGAAGAATATCAGCAGCAACTGAAGGATCGGGAAGCCGAGATTGCTCGCCAACAGGAGGAGTTCGAGACACTCGCAAAAATTAAGCAGAAAGAGCTCGAAAATCGTGCTGATTTGATGACCGAGCAAGAATCGGAGGATATCAAGCAGCATCGCTATGAGATCGAGCAGAAGCTCTCTGTTTTACAGAAGAAATATGATGCTGAAGCTGATCGACTTCGCCAGCAAAATAGTAATAGTGTGGCTTTGGATTTTGCAAAAGCTGACCTTGAACAGTCGATGGCTATTTTGCAGAAAGTCAGTGACCGCTTAACTTCGATTCAGTTGGAAAGTCAGCGAGGAAGCTCCGTGGTGAGTGTTTCCGAAGCGACAGCGCCAAGCCGGCCAGTTGAAGATATGCCGTTCAAGAAGATGGTGTTGGCTGGAGGGGCAGGTTTTTTCGTTCCATTTCTTATCGGTTTGCTCTGGGAATTCCGGGTGAAACGGATCACCGATAGTCAGGATCTAGAACGCAGCATGGTGTTGGCTCCCGTAATTGGAGAACTCGCACGTGCACCGAGTGCCAACGTTGGACGCAATTCCAAAGGTCGTCGTGTATTCGAAGAGAGTGTCGATAGTTTGCGGGCTAACTTAGCGCTTTCGAAAGACACGCGAGATGCAAGGTCGTTTGCGATTGTCAGTTCGATGTCTGGTGAAGGAAAAAGTACAGCAACCTCGCAGTTGGCCATTTCGCTGGCGAAGGCCTGTGGAAAGACTGTACTTATCATTGATGCTGATATGCGTTGTCCTGACCAGCATGATGTTTTCGGGTTGCCATTGTCTCCAGGCCTTAATGAAGTTCTTCGCGAAGTGGTTTCGTTTGACGACGCGATCAACAAAGAATTGGGAGATCTCGTCCATGTCCTGCCCGCCGGGAAATTAAAGGCCAGTCCACACCGACTGCTGTCTACCAGTGCGATGCGAGAGTTGCTCGATAAGGCCCTCGATAAATACGAATATGTAATCGTCGATACCGCTCCTGTTCTATCGGCTGGCGAAACATTGGCAGTTGCTTCGAGTGTTGATTCAACATTGGTTTGTGTCATGCGAGATTTGACGCGAATGGAAAGCGTCGTCCGAACGACTCACCGCTTGGAAGCTTCAGGCGCAAACGTGGTTGGGACTATCTTCAGTGGCGTAACGCATCGTCAATACGCGTATCGCTATGGGGATTATCGGTATAGCGATTTCACAGAATTGTTGCCTGCCGGCAGTCCGCAAGAATAGTTCGCTCGCGATAGTGCCTTTTTGTTGCCTCTACTTTGACCGATGTGGAGGTGTCACAGCCGAGATCTTTTTTCTACTAGCAACATGCCAAGCTACCGTTCAACGATGGACAATGAGCGAACTCACAATGGTGACGACGTTGCCAACGATGAGTTCGATTCAGAGGATGCTTCCATCGATGGTGAGCAAGAAACGGATGATTTGCAGGCGGATGCCGTCGGCAATCCTGTTCCAGATGGCCCAGAAACCATCTCCGTCTCACACGCTGAAAAGTTGAATGAGCGTCGCTACAAATGGGTCGTTGACTATCGAAAGCTAGGTTGGGGAGTTGGTTTTTTGCTGGCTCTGACGATTCTTGTTTTTGCCTCATACTTCTTCAATTCAAAGCGGGTCGCGTCGACTTTTATCAATCGAGCCGATGAGGCTGCAGCGGAGAAGCGATTCACCGATGAAGTTCGATGGTTGCAAAACTACTTGCTTCTGCATCCAAACAACTTAGACGTTTTGGTGCGATCGGCGATTGCTGCAGACTCGGCCGCTGATCAAGCAACACGAAGCCAGGCCAATAAGCGTATCGAACTTGCCCGCAAGCGTTTGGCTTTAGCACTTTCGAGTCTTGGGGATGAGCCAAAGGGCAGCTCAGATACAAGCAAGTTGGTACGGGACATTCGCGAAAGGTATATCAACCGGCTATTGCAGCTTAAGGGCTACTTTTTGACGGATGCTCGTGACCAGGTCGTGCTGCTAGATGCAGATAAGGACGATCCGCAAGCACACATGTGGATGGCAGAGGCCGTAGCTGAAATTGTGCTTTCTGACCGATATCGCCCGATCGATCCAGAGAAAGCTGTCGAAATCAGTCAAGGGTACTATCGATGGCTATCGCAGCAGCAGCCAGGCTACATTGTACAGCGCGCAATTGAGCTGAATCCGGATGCGTTGGAAAGCGTTGATTGGCTTTTTCAACTGCTTGGGACATCACCAGATGCGTTTGGTGTTGTGTTGGCCAATGAGGATGTTGGTGTCTTCAGGAATACGCTCGAGGCTATTAAGCGTACCGACACATCGTACTACGAATTTGTTGAGGGAGTGGTGCAAACGCTTGGCCTCGCCAACGGTTCGCATGCGAAGCTGTTGCTGGCCAATTACCACTTAAATATCGGCGATAGCCAGACTGGACACCAGATCTTGATAGACGCCGCGGCTGTGGCATCGCAGTGGATCGAAAAGTTGGGTGCGAACGCGGTTCTAGGTGATGGGGATCAGCTATTCACAGATCCACCTTTCAAGCTAGATCCAGAAATGGAAGCCACGCTGATGGATTACTATTGTATCCTTCGAGCAGCAGGCAGCGTGGCGAATTCGGTCTCTTCTGCAAGCGGTTCTGCGACCAATATGGACCAGGTAACAGCTGCGAAGACTTGGCTTGAGCAGCTTCGATCATTGGAACTGTCGTCTATTCCGGTTCCGCGCTCTTACGTTAAAGAGCTTTACACAAATTCAGGCCAACTTGAGCTTCTGACAAATGATGGTGATCGAGCAGTTGAGCTCTGGCGTGAAGGGATGGAGATTCTCGGGAAGGGCGATTTGGACCTTTCTGGAAACGTGGCGTCAGGGCTTGCGAAAATGTATCTGCGTCAAAGTGAGATTGCTAAGCGAGATGCTGTTGAAAGTGATTTAGATGCGATTTCCAATTCGGCGAAGAAGGCAATCGATGAGTTTGCCAAGGCGATCGATTCCACTGAGCAGCAGTTGCGGCGTCAAAGCAGTGATCAGTTGGGGGCTGTAGGACGCGTCGAGACGGGGTTAGCAATTCGAAGCGCCGAGTGGAGATTGCGGATCGCAAAGGCCATGTTCATTTCTGCTCAATCGCTAAGCCATCAAACCGATATGAAGTTGATTGCTTTGCTTCGAGGGGAAGCTGTCGATGGCCGACAGGTGCTCGCAGGATCGCTTTTAGATCGGGAAATTAGGCTAAGCGATGATTTACGTTTCGCCGGTATTCAGTTGTTGGCATTGGCCTATCAACGTCAAAATGCGTGGGATTTGGTCGGTACGCTTTATTCTGAAGCTTCGGATTACTTCCATCTGAATTTAACACTGGCCCAGTCGTTGGTGCAGCAAAGCGGTAACGCTTGGCAAAAAGCCGGTAATCAATTGTTGGCAACTCAGCAATTTCAACGCGCTCGCCTTTCCGCGGTGCCAAGCATTCGTCTTGCCGCAGTCGAGGCTGACTTCAGGTACCAAACGAGAATTCTTCCCAATCAACGGAACTGGCCCGCTCTGCGATCGCAGATTAATGAGCTGGGTAGGTATCTTGATCAATATGAAAAGCAATTTTCAGAAGACTTAGCTAACGAGAAGGTTCAGTTGCAGGTGTTAGAGGCTCAGCTGCCTCCCGATGACATCTCGATCGATGCGTATCTCGAATCCGTCGAATTGGCAGACAGCATTACAAAACTTGCAGAGAAGAATCCGGACAATTTGCCTCTTCAGGCGTTCGCCGCAGAACGTCTTGCCGCTGCTGGTGAACTGGAGCGGGCCAACAAAGTTGTCGAGAGTCTGCTAGCTGATGAGAAGATGACCGACAACGAGAAGGTATTGCTCCGTGCACGCGTTCTCAGTCAATCAGATGCGCACAAAGAAGCAGCCGAAGTGTTGTTGGAAAGGATAGATAACGCTCCGACGACAGCAGCGGTTTTAGCGCCAGTCGCTGCAGATTTCGCCCTTCGTGCTGGAGATTCGCAATTGGCGGAGCGGATATTGCTTCGCATTCCAGATGGTGAGCAAACACCTGCCAACCTTTATTCGCTCTACCGGATTGCGAATCTTGAGGGACGCGTGAAAGACGCTTTGTCATTTTTGGATCGGTTGCATACGAAGGAAAACTATCGCCAGGGCGGGGCTGAGTCCAGTCAGGCAGTTTACTCATTGCTGATTGATGTTCAGCAGCGGATTGAAGGCTTGCTCGATCGGAAGCAACAGCTTCAATCCGAAGATCCCTCACTTGCGAAGGCACGCGCGCAAATCGCTCGACTGCTATCCATCAGGCCCAGATTGGGTGAAGCTGTCGCGATGAAGGGTTGGGTTGCATTCGCAGAGCAGAACTATGGCTTGGCAGTCGACCTATTAAGAGCGGGGATTGCTTCAGGCGATCGACGCATGAAGACGCGTCAAATGCTATGGCGTGCTTTGATGATTCAAGAGCGGTTTTCCGAGGCTGAGCAGGAGATTCAGCTTGCGAGCCAAGCGATGCAGGCTGATGTTGATCCATATGATGAAGTATCCAATCAAAAGGCCATCCACGAAAATCAATTCGCTCGAGCTTTAGAGTCATCTGAGCAAATTGCAAATGAGAATCCAGAGGATGCTTACGCTTGGCTAACTTTCGCAAAATTTGTCCTAGCCGTCCGCGAGCAGGCAGTGTCAGGGAACGAGGCGGCCGGCGATTTGAACCCGGCTGAATTGCTAGACAGGGCAAAGACTGCGATTCAGAAGGCGGAAGATGTTGCTTCGGACGACCGGCAAAGGTTTGCTGTTGAATCTTCCCGAGTAGCTCTTGCGATCAAATTGGACGATGTGGAGCAACTAGAGTTGGAGCTTGTTCGTGTCGAAAAATTGGAATTGCCTGCCAAGGATCGTTTTTATCTTGAGGCTCAAGTTTTTATCGCGTTAGGCCGTAAGGGCGAGGCGATCGACCGTCTTCGAAAGGCAAACGAACTGGACAAAGATGCGAATGTGCAGCGTCTGCTTGCGGAAATGCTTCGTGCGAACGGAAACCATGACGAATCGGTCAAGGTATGGCGGCAGGCTCTGGCCGCAGATCCTGACAACCCCGTCGTCCGGACACAGCTGGCAACAACAATCGTTTCCAGTGGCAACAATGTTGATTGGGATGAAATTGCTCGATTGCTGAACGACCGAACGAGTTCAACGAATCAGAATCGCTTGGTCTATGCGATGTTGTTGATGTCGAAGGGGGATTTCTTTCAGCGTCTGGAGGCAATCCGGCAGTTGCGTCTTCTGGCGGGAACTTCTACTGCGATTGGAATTGAAGCATCGCGAATGCAAGCTGCGTTATTGGTTGACATGATAAGAAATGTCGAACAGTTGAAGGCTGAGCACCGAGAACAGTTGGATTTGGAAAAGATGGCTGCCGAAGCCAAGCAGATTCTTCAACGTTTGGCAGATCGATCTGACGCCGGCCTGACTGACCAAAGGAACCTTGCAATCTTTTTGATCGGGACTGGAGTCTCTGAAGATTTGGAGAAAGCAAAGGGGATTATCGATACGCTGAAGCGCGACCCAGAGGCTGTCTACGAAGTCCTCAGATTAGAGATGTTGATAGCGCAGTCGAGTGATAGTGCTGACAGTTTGCCATCGGTCGTTGACGATTGGGCTGAAGGGTACGCTGGGCAAGCAGAGCAGGTCGAGGTTGTTGCAGGGGAAGCCTTGATGAGGGCGGGCTTCGTGCGTGAGGGCCTGCAGTGGTTTCGAAAGGCCTATGAGAACGATGAGGCGACCTTTGGCAATTACATCGTTGCGTTGTCACTGGCTCAACAACATAAAAAGGCGGCGGAGATTGCAGCCAATGAATACGAAAAGTCTGCTACCGCAATCAAAGCGGTGTTATTGCTCGAAGCCCTGCTGGCCCTTGATCCAGTGAACGTTTCTGGGCGATATGAGTCGATTATTGAAGATGCTGAAAATCGCTTTCCCAATGATGCAGCGGTTCTCGAGTCGATTGGAACTTGGGCGATGCAGAAAAGGAAATCGGAGCGGGCTATCGCACTGTATATGAAAGTTCTGAGCAGGGATCCGCTCCGCCTTCGTGCACTTAATAACTTGGCGATGATTTTTGCTGAGACACCAGGGCGTGAAATTGAAGGGCTGCAGCCGATCAATCAGGCGATCAAGATCTCGGGTGAAAAACCTGAACTGCTAGATACGAAAGGTACGGTGCTCCTGCGAAGCGGTCGGGTTGTTGATGCAATTGAGACGTTCAAGCAAGCTATCGAACTATCTGATGAGCCACGATACAAGTTCCATTTGGTTCAGGCTTTAGTTGCGCAAGGGAGCTTGGATGATGCGAAGCGAATCTGGAAAGAAATCGACTTTGCGGCGATTGATGTTAAAGCATTGACACAGTCCGAGAGGGAGGACATGCGGAAGCTGCATGAGCAATTCGGTACGAACAACGGAAATGTCGGGCAAGGTCTGAGCACAAACGCAGATTATGAGCGTTATACCGAGAGGGTCGAGTACGTTTCAGCCAGCTGACTATCCAGATTTGAAGCCTGCCGCTTTAAGTTTAAATCATTCTGATCACAATTCTTCAGTTCAATGCCACCCACGTTCAAGTCACGTCTTCCGATCGCCTCCGTGTTAATCGCGACAACACTCCTTACAGGGATTGTTCATGGCTATCTCGATGGTCGCTGGGTTGGACGGGATTCACGAGCCACGCAGGTCGAATTGCTTTCGCAGATACCGACCGAATTTGGCGAATGGAGAATGGTGCACGAAGGTGAGTTGGGAGAAACGGCCCAGAGTTTGCTGAGGTGTTATGGCGCAAGTGTGCGTGACTACAAAAATGTGACCACTGGCGCAACGATCAAGATGGCGCTCACGTTCGGGCCGCGAGGTCCAATCGCGGTTCATACTCCGGATGTTTGCTATACCTCGCAAGGAACGAAGCCGGCTGCCCCGCGATCGGTTCGGTCTTTCAATACCGACAGTGGTAGCCATCGGTTTTGGTCAGTTGATTTTATACAAAACGGTGAGAATGTTCCCTCCTTGAATGTGATTTATGGATGGTCGAGCGGTGATGATTTTGAAGCCGCTGATAATCCTCGGTTTTGGATGACCGACGATCTGTACAAGATCCAGATTGCTGGCGATTTTACTGACGCAGCAGTCATGCCCAGTGAAGCGTTTCTTAAAGCGTTTTTGCCCCACCTAGAGAAACTTACTCAATAAAGGATTTGTCGTGTTAGATTACGTCCCGCCTCACGACGATGATCAGTTCAAAAGCGAAGAAGATTCAACTGTGTCGACTGTCGCACGTGGTGATTCGATCACTGCGTTAAGAGATGAGCAGCCCGTGAAGGCATCACGGAAACTTGCTGTCGCTCGTGCGAGGTACTTCAGACGCAAGTACGCGGCAGAACGGTTTTTGGCGCTAGCGATGTTCGTTGCGACCGGCCCTGTCATTGCCGCATTGATTTTGCTTGTTCGCGTAACCTCCAAGGGTCCGGGCATCTACAAGCAGAAGCGACTTGGGCTGCACGGCGAAGTGTTTGACGTTTACAAGCTTCGTTCGATGTACGTTGACGCGGAGTCCAATGGAAAGCCAGTCTGGTGCACCAAGAATGATTCACGAATCACTCCTCTAGGAGCGTTTTTGCGAAAGAGTCACTTGGATGAGTTGCCGCAATTGTGGAACGTCGTGCGGGGCGACATGTCGCTTACCGGTCCCCGACCAGAGCGTCCAGAAATCTGCGAAAAGCTGGCGGTGATTATCGACGACTACTACAGCCGCAATGCTGTTCGTCCCGGCGTAACCGGGCTTGCGCAGATCAACTTGGAGCCGGACCAAACGGTCGGCGATGTTCGACGAAAACAGTTCTTAGATATGAACTACATCGAAAACGCGGACTTTACCCTCGATGCTCGAATGTTGCTGGCAACCATGCTTCGCGTTGTCGGGATTCGTGGTGGCGTTGCGATGCGAATGCTTGGTTTGTGCAGACTAACATTGGTTAGAGACAACGTTATCGAGCGACCAGGTGACGATTGTCGCTTATTTGCGATCCAGACGCCTGCGAAAGTTGAACCACCTCGTAGTCCTCGGTAGTACCGGCGGCGGTCATTGAATGGATAGTGCGTCGAGGATTTCGAATCGAACGATCCCTGGGGCAGGGTGAGCCTTCGAGGTAGAAATCATTTGCAGCTGTCGTTGCTAAGGCATTCAGGTGTTCGCGGTACACACCGTGGAACCTCTGAGACCGTCAGCGTTTTTTGGGGAGTCTCTGAAGGAGGTGTGAAGGCTCTGTTGCAATTTCGCCACAGCCATTGCAATTTAGATGCTTCCACCCAGAATGCCAGCTGGCTTGACGATGTCCGTTTCGTTGGACAAGTGACGGTCAAGTAGGTGATTGCCTTCACTGGCTTGGAGTCATCGAACGAAATTGTTTGAAGTTTCGAAAGACAAAACCTGCCCAAAATGAAGTCTGTGATTAAGCACGCGTTTACGGTTGACGTTGAAGACTATTATCAAGTGTCCGCGATGGAACACCGTGTCCAGCGTTCGGATTGGGAGCAGCTCGGTGGTCGTGTCGTCAAAAGTACGGAGCGGATCTTGTCGATGCTGGATCGGCACGAAGTGCGCGGGACTTTCTACATTCTAGGTTGGGTGGCAAATCGCTTTCCTTCGTTGGTGCGGCGAATCGCGGAAGCTGGGCATGAAATCGCATCTCATGGCTATTGGCATCGTCTGATCTATCAGCAGACGCCTGAGGAGTTTGCGAAAGATTTGCAGGATAGCATTGATGCAATTGCAAGTGCTTGCTGCATTCGGCCTACCGCCTATCGCGCCCCGAGTTTCTCGATCACTGACAGAAGTTGGTGGGCCCTCCAGATCCTTGTGGAGCATGGATTCACCGATGACAGCAGTGTGTTTCCAATGCGTGGACACAATCGGTATGGCGTTGCGCGAGCCAGCAAAGAAATCCACGTCATCGAAACGGAATCAGGGCCTATCCGCGAATTTCCGCCTGCACCAGGGCAGTTTGGCAAAGCGACGCTGCCGATTGGGGGCGGATATTTTCGGTTGTTTACGCTGAATCTGACATCGGCTGCGATACGATCAATCGCACGAAAAGGGCATCCTGCGATGTTCTATATCCACCCATGGGAAATTGATCCTGATCAGCCGAGGATGAGTGGGTTGAATAGAACGACCAGATTTCGTCACTACGTTGGTCTGAAAAAGACTGAGCACAAGCTGGAAAAGCTCTTGGAGCACTTTTCATTCACGACGATGAGTGACGCGATTGCGTCGTCAGAGACTGCAACCGCTACAGTGTGAAACCTTTTGACAGTTCGGCTGTAAATTAGTCTCGAAATTGTTGTCAATGCGTTGCCTCAATTCTGAATGCACCGAAGATTGGTCGCGTTCCTGAGGGCTCGCCCTTCTCTGTCGCAAGTTCCGGAAGCTTGTAGGGATCAGACTTGTCCATGGATGGTGGCTACCAATAGCTGCTCGTGGTTGGCGTCATTCAGAAATGGCGTCACCCAAGGGGACGAAGTCCGCGCAGAGCACCGACCGTCTCATTTTGTCTGGCTGGAACGCATTTCAATCTGCGTCGTATCGGACTGCTGTAGTGGACACGAGGATCGTGCGGATTTTGAAAATTTTGCGGTTTTGAAGCTCGGCCAAGATTAGTGCGATGAAACTATTAGTCACCGGTGGTGCGGGATTCATTGGCAGCTGCTTTGTCAGGGAGACGCTCGCTCTTGGCTTCGCTGAGATTGTCACGCTCGATGCGCTTACCTACGCCGGCAATTTGGATTCGATTCCGTCGCCGAATGGTCAGCACACGTTTGTACGCGGAGATGTAAACGATTGCGAACTTCTGAGGCAGATTCTTGAGACTCATCAACCAGACGGTGTGATTCACTTTGCAGCCGAGTCTCACGTCGATCGTTCAATCGATGGACCGGCAGCGTTTGTAACCACCAATATCAATGGGACGTTTGCATTATTAAGTGAATCGCTCCGATATTGGCAGTCACTTAGTGGAAATCGAAAGACACAATTTCGTTTGCTTCACGTTTCAACGGATGAAGTTTATGGATCCCTGGGAGAAGAAGGCCTGTTTAGTGAGTCAAGTCGCTATCAGCCTAGTTCACCTTACGCTGCATCGAAGGCTGGTGCCGACCATCTAGTTCGCGCATGGCATCACACATACGGGTTGCCGACCATCATCACGAACTGCAGCAACAACTATGGTCCTTTTCAGTTCCCGGAAAAGCTAATTCCTTTAATGGTGCTATCAGCGGTGCAGGGCAAAACGCTCCCCGTTTATGGTGATGGCTTGAACGTGCGTGACTGGCTTTACGTGAGTGACCACTGTGCAGCGCTCCGGATTGTTTTGCAGTCAGGGGTATCCGGAGAGACGTACAACATCGGTGGTAATTGTGAAAAGACAAACATCGATGTTGTTAGAACGATCTGCAAAGTCGTCAATCAGCTTGATCCGAGTTTGCCACACGACTGCGAATCGTTAATCACATTCGTCAAAGATCGTCCTGGCCATGATCGTCGGTATGCGATCGATTCGACAAAGATCCAAAATGAGCTCGGCTGGAATCCCGAGCATACTTTTGAAGATGCGATCCATGAAACCGTCCGGTGGTATCTCGAGAACGATACCTGGATCCAAAGAGTGCTCAGTGGCGATTATCGCCTGCAGCGGCTTGGCAATTGGTAATTGGCGAGGCTCGTTTGTCGGCGCCCCGAGAATTACTAGCTGGTAAATCATTGGCTGTCTCAGATGGCTAGATACTTGAACAGCGAATCACATGTCTGAGAGCCAGCGAAACAACTTGGCAACAGAAGGTTCGACGACGCGCAAAGGCATCATCCTGGCTGGTGGTGCGGGGACTCGATTGCATCCGATCACTCTGGGTGTTTCGAAGCAATTGATTCCGATCTATGACAAGCCGATGGTCTATTATCCGCTTTCGGTCTTGATGCTAGCGGGAATTCGCGAAGTGCTGCTAATCTCGACATCCGAGGATTTGCATGCGTTTGAGCGTTTGCTTGGCGACGGATCGAAATGGGGAATCGAGATATCGTACAAAGTTCAAGTCGAGCCGAATGGCCTCCCTGAAGCCTTTCTCATTGGAGAGTCATTTCTTGATGGACATCCCTCGGCACTGATTCTTGGCGATAACGTTTTTTATGGTCACGGTTTTTCTGCCCAGCTTCGGCGTGTTAGCGACCAGCAGACCGGTGCGACAGTGTTTGCATATCCGGTGAGCAACCCTCAGCGATATGGAGTTGTGGAGTTTGATCACTGTGGAAAGGCGATTGGTCTTGAAGAGAAACCGAAGGACCCTAAGTCGAAGTTTGCAGTGACTGGACTATATTTTTTCGACTGTAGAGCGAGCGAGATTGCTCGTCGGTTAACGCCGTCGGCTCGTGGCGAGATAGAAATTGTCGATCTGATTCGACACTACCTTTCACTTGAACAATTGGCTGTCGAACAATTCGGGCGAGGGTTTGCTTGGCTCGACACTGGGACTCGCGATAGTCTTCTTGATGCTTGTAACTTTGTCGCCGCAATTGAAAAGCGGCAGGGGCTCAAGATCGGTTGTCCAGAAGAAATTGCTTGGAGAAACGATTGGATCGATGCGAACGAGCTGAAGCGTTTGGGAAGCCAAATGAATAATGACTACGGTCAATATCTCGTTGAACTAGTTAGCGGTTCCTAAGTTCGTTGGATCTTATGGATCTTTGTAGTAGCCCAGTCGTTGCTGTTTGCGTTTGGACGTCAAGGCATTTGATTGCCATGCGTCCACACCGTTTGCAAAAACAAGCTTAATCGTGACCACGCAACTTGTCTCAGGTGACGACACCGCGGAGTCGATGGTGAACGGCTTGCGGCCGAGGTTGTTATTCCTGTGCCATCGTTTTCCGTATCCACCCAATCGTGGCGACCGGATTCGATCGTACAATCAGATTCGCGTCCTCTCTGAATCGTTCGATGTGACGTTGGCTTGTCCTCACGATGAAGTCGTGACGGAGCAACAATTGCAGCACATGCGATTGTATTGCTCCGAAATTTTTTCTGAGCCAGTTGGGCGGTCTCGTTGGGGCAACGCCGCATTGTCGGCAGTAGCCGGCAGAAGCCTAACTGAAGGATTGTTTTCCAATCGGAATCTGAAAAAGCTTGTTGTCGATTCGCAGCAGTCGAAACCCTACGATAGTGTCTTCGTCTTTTGCAGTAGCATGTTTCCCTATGTGGATGACGAAGCATTTAGCCGAGTGCGAAAAGTCATTGATCTCGTAGATGTCGACAGCATGAAGTGGGAGCAGCTCTCTCAAGAGTCGACTTTACTGAAGCGGCCCATTTATGCATTGGAATCACGGCGTGTGAAGCGGCTCGAAGAAAGGCTTGCCAATGAGGCTGATGCTGTTGTCCTGGTAAGCGAGAGTGAGGCTGGCGAGTTCCGCGGACGAGCACAGACTGCAACGCCAATCGAAGGTGTTTCTAATGGAGTCGATACAGACTACTTCTATCCGAAGTGGATAAAGCAGGGTGTTGTTTATGATGACAGCGCATCATCGAGTGATAGACAGAAATCGAATCCAAATTCGGAACGATGCTCCGAATTGAAGTCGAATCCAGCGGTTCAATATTCGACAACAACCTGTCAACTTGTCTTCACCGGGGTGCTTGATTATCCACCCAACGTCGAAGGGATGCGGTGGTTCTGTCGAGAGATACTCCCAAAGCTTCGTCAGCGACTTGATGTCACATTGAACATTGTTGGTCGACGTCCCAGTGCACTCGTTAAGCAACTGTCCGAGATTGAAGGTGTCGTTCTTGTTGGCGAGGTGCCTGATGTGCGACCCTACTCACATGCCGCGAACATTGCGATTAGTCCGCTAACGCTTGCTCGTGGGATCCAAAACAAAGTACTCGAGGCAATGGCGTGCGGATTGCCCGTGGTTTCGACAACGCAGTCGGCTGAAGGTATTGATGCAGTCGATGGTCATGAAATCATCATTGCCAATACGGTAGATGAATGGATCGAGGCTCTCGTTCAATTGGCGGGCGATTCAGAACGCCGAGATTCGATCGGTCGCGCCGCAAGGCAAGCTGTCGTGCAGCGTTATAGCTGGCAGGCGAAACTAGCAAAGTTAAAGACGTTAGTCGCTGGTTGTGAGTTGCCTTGAGCCCCCGCTGCATCAGCGTTGAATCATTGTTTTCAACCGTCGCTAGCGCGATTACGGCTCAGTTCAGTACCCTTGAGCCGCACGGCGTTAGCCGCGGTTTCCCGGTTTCTCAAAACCTACGCACCCAACCGTCGCTATCGCAAATGCGGCTCAGTTCAATCACCCCTGAGCCGTAACGGCGCTAGCCGCGGTTCCCCGATTTCTCAAAACCTACGCACGCAACCGTCGCTGTCGCAAATGCGGCTCAGTTCAATCCCCCTGAGCCGCAACGGCGCTAGCCGCGGTTCTCTGGTTTCTTAAGATCTATGCGCCCAACCGTCGCTATCGCAAATGCGGCGCAATTCAATCACCCTTGAGCCGCAACGGCGCTAGCCGCGGTTAACTGAAACCTCACTGCCGGCCTTTTCAAAACACAAAATCCCTTGTCTGAATCACCAAACCAATCCACTATTCGCGTCGGCTTCGTCATGCACAAGATGCAGGTGGCTGGCGCCGAGGTCTTGGTCGAGCAGATCATCGATCGATTGGATGGAAGGATTGACGCAACGGTGTTTTGCCTCGATGACGTTGGCGAGATCGGATACCGACTTCGGGATAACGGTGTGCCGGTGATCGTATTGGGGCGACGTCCGGGGATGGACTTGTCGGTCGCGAGCAAACTGGCGACGGAAGTAAAGCAGCGTGGCATCCAAGTGTTGCACGCGCACCAGTACACTCCGTTCTTTTATTCAGCTATCGCGCGAATACGCTACGGTGCGAAAGCCAAGGTGATATTCACCGAACACGGGCGACATTACCCCGACGTGGTCTCGTGGAAACGGCGGCTCGCCAATCGGGCGCTGCTGCAGCGGTACGCGGACATCACCACCGCCTGCTGTGACTTCAGCACCAAGGCCCTACAAACGATTGAAGGCTTTCCGAAAGCATTCACGCTGAACAACGGTGTCGACGTCAGTGACTTAGTCCCGCGTGGAGATGCAGCGGAACGCGCAGCACTACGTGATCGATTGGGACTGGATCAAGATCGGCCCTATGCGGCTTGCATCGCCAGGTTTCACGAGGTGAAAGACCACGCAACACTGATCCGAGCCTGGGCCCGAGTCCACGAGCAGCTTCCCGAAGCTGAATTATTGCTCGTCGGTGATGGTGAAGAGCGAGCAAACATCGAAAACCTCATCACCAAACTGTCATCAACGGGGAATTCGCAACTCGCATCTCGAATCTCTCTTCTGGGGATCCGAAATGACGTCCCCGACCTGCTGCGTGCGATCGACGTATTCACACTGACCAGTGTGAGTGAAGCGGCATCGTTGACGTTGCTCGAAGCGATGGCGAGTGAATGTCCCAGCGTGGTAACCGATGTCGGCGGGAACTCCGAACACTTGCGGCACGGCGTCGACGGTTACCTGGCCCCGCGAGGCGACGATCTGAAGTTGGCTGAGTGCCTTTTGGCGTTACTACGCAAGCCTGCGAAGGCGCAGGAGTTTGGGCGGTCAGCAAGAAAGCAAGTTTTGCAAAAGTTTGATCTCAATGACGCGATCGATCAGTACTTAGAACATTTCAAGGCATTGGCGGGCACCGCCTGAACCTCGAAGACGATATCCCCGCTTTTGCAGCAACCTTGACCTGAGCCGCAGCTATGTGCCAACACGATTATGAGCCGCAACGGCGTTAGCCGCTGTTAAGTGATTGCTATTCATTGAATTAACCGTCGCTAGCGCGAAGACGGCTCAAAAACCAAGACCTTAGCCACGGTTTTGCACCAATACCATCCTGAGCCGCAACGGCGTTAGCCGCGGTTAAGTGATCGCTATTTATTGACTCAATCGTCGCTAGCGCGAATACGGCTCAAACACCAAGGCCTTAGCCCCGGTGATGCACCAACACCAACCTGAGACGCAACGGCGCTAGCCGCGGTTATGTGATCGGCATTCATTGAATCAACCCTCGCTAGCGCGAATACGGCTCAAATCCCATGACCTCAGCCACGGTGATTCACCAGCACCATCCTGAGCCGCAACGGCGCTAGCCGCGGTTGCTTGAAACTCAGGAGCCACCTGCAGTGCTCGATCAAAAAAATTTCAACTTCCCTCTAAACGCCGAAATTTTCGATCGACAACCTCTCCCAAGCCGGCTCCTACCCTAACCAATTCAAATTGAAGGAACTTGCAAAACGAATCGTCCGCGGACTAGCGATCGTCGCGGTCTCGCCGCTGCTGCTAACCCACGCGATTGCATCAAAGGTGTCTGGCCGAGACAGTTCGCTCGAATCGCATTCGCAGTTGCTCTCTCTGATCCCCGGAACGCTCGGAAGCTACCTCCGTGTTGGCTTCTATCGTTGCACGATTCAGTACTGCGACCCGACAGCGACGATTTGTTTTGGGGCGTTACTCAGCAAGGCGTCCGCTCGAATCGAAAAGAATGTCTATGTCGGTCCGCGTTGCATGCTCGGGTGGGTCAATTTGGAGCAGGATGTCCTTCTAGGTCCAGCGGTCCAAATCCCTAGCGGTCCACACACTCATGGAATAGAAGATCTTTCCGTCCCAATCCGTGAACAACCGGGCAAACCTCGACGGATCACGATCGCGAGGGACAGTTGGATCGGGGCTGGGGCATTGGTATTGGCCGACGTTAGTTCGCAATGTGTCATCGGAGCCGGAAGTATCGTGACCAAGCCGACCCAGGCGCGGACGATTTCTGTCGGTATCCCCGCAAGAGAGATTGGCAAACGGGGAGAAGCGACTACCTTGCCCGAACGTGCTGCGGTGATGTCACCACCTGCCACCCAGGTGGACGAAGTCCGCGCTGAGACCACGCAATAAGCATCCATCGCCGCTTCAATTGCAAGATTCATCATCAGCCGCAGGACGTTAGTTCGCGGTTCACAACACCATCGATTCGGTCTCCTTTTCTGATTCCCTGTCGGCCGCGCTGCCTCTGGGCGGCGCCCACACCCGCCGTAGTCACCGTATCAGCTACGAAACGCCCCATTTCGCATTTGGGCGATCATCGCAACACTGCTGAAAAAGCAATTCCAACGCAACTGATTTCAAACCGTGTCAACCATCGAAGCACAAACCAACCTGGACTCGTCTGACTCGAACCTCAGCGACGGGCCATCGGCGTCTAGCGGTTACGAGCTGATTATCGAGCCGCGGAAAGGCTTGCAGTTATTTGATTGGAAAGAGTTAGTTGCTTACCGCGACTTATTTCGCTTTTTGATTTGGCGTCAGATCAAAGTTCGCTATGCACAATCGGCGATCGGCATTGGTTGGGCAGTCATTCAGCCACTCTTTTCGATGGTGCTGTTCACGGTCATCTTCGGCAAGCTGGCAGAGATCGATTCCAACGGTGCCCCCTATGCGTTGTTTAGCCTAGCGGCGTTATTGCCTTGGACTTACTTTAGCAACGCGATTACCGATGGGGTGGCAAGTTTGGTGAGTGAAGCGAACATGCTTCGCAAGATCTACTTTCCACGGCTGTTGCTGCCACTGTCGGCAGTGTGTGCAAAGCTTGTCGATTTTGTCATAGCGGCGGTGATGATGGGGATCCTGATGGTGATTTATCAGCATGCCCCGCCGATTCAGATTTTAGTGCTGCCGCTAGCAGCGGCATTGATGATTATCACTGCGAGTGGTGTCAGCGTATGGTTGACGGCGCTTGCGGTTCAGTATCGTGACGTCAAGCATGCGATGAGCTTTTTGGTGCAGTTGGGGATGTACGCCAGCCCGGTGGTATACCCGGTTTCGCTGATCCCGGATCAGTACCGTTTGCTCTACGCCATCAATCCAATGGCGGGTGTGATTGAAGCGTTCCGTGCGGGCCTTTTAGGGACACAGCCGATCCCATGGGATTTACTTGCCGTCGGTACGGTAAGTAGCTCGGTTCTCCTGCTGTCTGGATTGTTGTTCTTCCGTAGCAAAGAGAAAATCTTCGCGGATGTTGCGTAAGTAAATCGAGGCATGTGAAGCGTAGCGGCGGTCTGCTAGTAGAGCTTGGCTCGTGTTCCATTTTCAGAATTTGAAATTGAGATATTCAGCTTTCCGGCTCGACGGATCTCTCGTCGAGCGAATTCAAAAGATCTATCGCGATTCGTGCTTTGGTCGTAGCTATGCAATTGCGTGATGAGATGCCAGGTTGGGGCTTGGCTTGGAGCTGATGTGGCGTTACGCCAATGGTTGTTGTCATCCACTGTCAGACAAATGCTCGGCCGAAGATCATCGTGGCGTCAGAGGCGGACTCACTATGAAACTCTACTATTACCAAAGTAAGTCAGGAAACGTTGGTGACGATCTAAATCCGTGGTTGTGGCCCAGGGTCCTTGATAGAAGGTTGGATGCGGATGGCGATCATCTCTTAATCGGGATTGGTTCGATTCTGAATAACAGGATTCCCGTGGCGCGTGAGTACACAGTTTTGGGAGCTGGTTTGGCAGGGCAGCCACCCCGATTAGACGTAGGACGGTGGGATTTTGTTGCACTTCGTGGCCCATTGAGTAAGGCGGGAGTGGAGGTCGACTCGAACATACCTCTGTTAGACCCCGCGTATCTAATGGTTTCCGAATTTCCTGCTGGCAATCGAGAGTCTTGCGAAGAGATTGGTTATATCCCCCATTTTCGTAGCATTGACATTGGGGCTTGGGAATCTGTCTGTGACTATTCAGGATTAAAGTTTATTGATCCTAGGTGGCATGTTGAAAAGTTCTTGAAAGCCTTGTGGAAATGTGATCGAGTCATAACTGAAGCAATGCACGGAGCGATTCTCGCTGATGCGTATGGAATCCCTTGGTTGGGCGTCAAGGCTCATGGGCAAGTAAATAGCTTTAAATGGAGCGATTGGGGCCAATCGCTCGATCTAGATTTCAATTTGCAGCTCATTCCCGCAACTTGGAAGGGAGAAGGCGGGTTGTCGATCACTAAGCGGTCGAAAATTGAATTGAAACGATTCGCAAAGTTTATTGGGGTATTTCAGGATGGCTGGTCTCCGATTGAATCTCGGAGAACGAAAAGCAGTAGCGAGGAGATAAAAGAGACTGCCTCGCTCTTAAGGCGTATAAGCGAGTCAAGCGATTTCTTGCTTTCCGATCAGCGATTGCGGGAGGCGAAAACTGAGCATTTGCGTGAAGCGATTGTAAATTGGCTAAGGACACGAAGCGAGTGAGTTCAGTTTCGCAGTAGCTGCTGGTACCGCTAAGTTGCAAATCTGGCATGGTAATGAAAGTATGCGTTAATCAATTGCCTGTGCGTGTTTTGTTTGGCTAAAGCCTAGTTTTAGAGTCTAGGCAAGCCGTTGCAATCATTGCCGAATGTGATTTCTAGCCCATTCTTCTGTGATTGTTGGTAACTCCAAAGGCATCGTCGAGAAAGGATAGGACTGGGTTATGTCGTCTAGGATAGGAATCGTGATACCCTTGAAGTCGAGGAAGGTTTCACGGGATTGGGAAGGAGTTTGTGGATCTCTCGCTGCAACTCTGCGCTCTGTGGCCGGACAGGCTTGTCGTGATTTCAGGTGTGCCGTTGTAGGCCACGAAGATCCAGAGTGTGTCGCAGAAGCCGATCCAAATATTATCTTCCATTCAGTCCAGGGATTAGATGTCCCTGATTATTCAGGATGGAAGCCAAGCGATCGGCAACGAGCCATAACAAAAGATAAAAACACCAAAATTTTTGAGGGTGTGAAGCTTCTCGAAGGAAAGGGGATCTCGCATTGGTTTGCACTCGATGCGGATGATCTTCTGCGGAATGATTTTGTGGGGAATGTCCTGGATCGCAATTTGAAGTACGGTGCAATTTTGCAGAGTGGCTACATGCTCGATCGTGCTTCGGGGAAAATTTGTCCAAAGCGAAATTTCTATGAAGCTTGTGGTTCGTCTTGCGTGTTGTCGAGCCGAGTGGTTTTCTCGAAGGGCAAGACGATGGATGCAATTCCTTGGTGTAGGTACTCGCACCTTAAGATTGGTCAGTTTTTCGAGAAAGAGCTGAACGTGCAATGTGAGTGGATTTACGATCCCCTTGTTTGCTATGTCGTTGGTCATGGGGATAACTCCAGCGCAGATTATCGCCGCAGTGCTATCGGGCGCCTGAAACGGAAGGTGTTGTGGGCTACGCTGGGAAGAAAGTTTAGCGGTAGGCGAATGTCCAATTTTTCGCAGGTGGAGTACCCGTTCGTCCCCGCCGAGATGAATGTTTAGCCGGGTTTCAGCATTGATGGTTGTTCTTGTGATTTAGCGTGTAGGTTACAGCTTCCTATCAGTCGTTGTCTGCTGAGTGTGTAGCAGCAGAAGAGTTTTTGCTTTTTGTGTTCACGTTGTAGCGTATGTCGTTAAAGCAACTCGGCTTTTAGAATGGTTGGGGCGCGGTCTGGCCGGTTTCTGTTCCGTCATAGAAAGGCGGTGGTGTGATTTGGTCTTGGTAGGGACTGCCCGAAGTACCAAAGGCGTAGGTCAGTGAGCGCAATGCTTTAGTTGATCCACTTTAGTGGTCGATTTCGAGTGTTGTCTCGATAGTTGTAGGTGTAACGGGCTGGGGTAGCGGCTTCGCGTGCCAGCATTGCGTTTTTTTGAAATCAGTAGAAAAAGCTTCGGTTCGTTAAGAGCGAGCAGAATTGTATGTCAACTCCGATAATATCCGTTGAAAATTTGTCCAAAGCCTATCGAGTCGGGGCGAAAGATGAGATGCCCGATACTCTTGTGGGCGCGGCTAAGGGCATGTTAACTGCGCCCTTGAGAAACCTGCGATCTTTGCGGCAGCTTGATACAGCTAAATCGGGGAAATCGAAGTCGTCTGAAGATACGCTTTGGGCGCTGAAAGACGTGTCCTTCGAGATTAATCGTGGGGATGTTGTTGGGGTAATAGGCCACAATGGAGCCGGTAAGAGCACCCTCCTGAAAATTCTTAGCCGAATTACGGAGCCAACAGAGGGGCGAGCGGTCGTCCGAGGAAGGGTTAGTAGTCTCCTTGAAGTGGGGACAGGGTTTCATCCAGAGCTTACCGGTCGTGAAAATGTATATATGAACGGGACGATTCTCGGGATGACAAAGAAGGAGATTGACCGGAAGTTCGACGAAATCGTCAGTTTTAGTGGTATCGGAAAATTTCTGGATACTCCAACCAAGCGTTATTCAAGCGGTATGCAGGTTAGGTTGGCGTTTGCTGTTGCCGCTCACCTAGAACCAGAGATATTGATTATTGATGAGGTTCTGGCTGTAGGGGATGTTGAGTTTCAGCGCAAATGCTTGGGGAAAATGCATGAAGTCGCGAGGGGGGGGCGGACTGTTGTGTTCGTGAGCCACAATATGACCGCTGTGGAGACATTGTGTACGTCTTGTCATTGGATGGAGTTAGGGCAAGTCAAGGAGAGTGGTGAGACAGGCAACTTGCTGCGCAAATATTTCCAATCGATGAATGAGCGAAGCCAGTCTGGTGCGGCAGAATGCAGCAGGATGGAAAACGGGTTTCAGTGCTGCAGGGTTCAGCTCCGTGACCAGTCCAGCGGCTTTGCCAACGTATTTGATAATGGTGATGAGGTGACCGTTGATATTGATCTGAAATTCGAATTGCCTGATATTCCAGTTGTTCAGTTTGGGTTAGATGTGTTTTCGCCAACGGGAGTGTTGGTCGGTAACTGGAATAACCGATTGGCTGGAGTCGATGAGGTCGTCCCGTCGTCAATGATGAATGTGAAGTGGAAGTTTGGAACGGCAGGATTTACACCAGGGAACTACATTATTGGGTTGCGTGTGAAAGATCCAAGATCTGGTAGGATGATTTCACGAATTGAGAATGCTGCTTCCTTCGAAGTTCTTAATAGGAAGGTGGCTGAGTTGGACCCGTCTTTCGGCAATGGGAACGGTTTCATTTCACTAAATGCTCGAATAGAAGTGGAGAGCGTTTGTGAGTAAAGTCATTGTTGTTGCGGGAATGCATCGGTCGGGGACCTCTCTAGTTTGTCAGCAGTTGGCTGAGTTGGGTGTGCGATTCAATGGAGACCTCCTGCCTCCATCGAAACATAATAAGCGAGGGTACTATGAAAACAAGAAGCTTATTTGTTTCCATGATCGCTTGATTAAAACTCATGCGAAAAGTTGGAGAGACTATCGTTCGCTGCGCTCCTTGAACGCTGGCGAAGTGTTTGATTATGAAGGTGCTGTGTCAATTGCAAGGGAATTAAGAGGGGGGGGCGGGGTTGTTGCTTTAAAAGATCCTCGCATTTGTTTTTTTTTAAAACAATGGGTTGATGTTCTTGGGGACTGTGTCGTTGTCGCGCCAGTTAGGGATCCTTCGGAGGTTGTGGACTCTTTGATGCGCCGGGGAGACTTACTTCGAGAGTATCGTGGGAAAAGGTTGGCAGCGATTCACGCAGGGTATTCGCTTTGGAAAATGTATAATGAAGCGTGTCTTGCGTATTTGCAGGCAGTTCCAGGCTCAGGTTTCCTTGTGAATTCAGGTGCTGGCTTTAGTGTGGCTGCACTTAGTTCAGGTTTGAAGGATTTTGGGTTGGTGTTACCCGGTAGTGGGAATGACTCTGAGTCATCGAGTGTGCTTGACGAGAGTTTGGTAAGTACGCAGCCGCACAGGCTTGTAAGGTTCGTACGGTATCTTCGGCCGGATGTTTTGAGGCTCTATTCAGCGATTCTTGGGATCTGTGATCGTGCGGCTGGTGGCTCGTGAGATATTTGGCTGGAAGGCATTCGATCCAAGTTAAGTGGTTGGGTTGATTTGCGATTCTCCTTATAGTTTTCTTGATTGTCACGAGTTGGTTTGGCCTTTTCTCAGATTGTTAGGTCGGTGTGTTTTAGTTCTTGCGGCAATTGCAGTTCTTACTTTAGATAAACGCTCTTGAAGAAAATCTGCATTTTTCAGCCTTCGGTCAATGTCGCATCGGAGACGTTCATCAAGGCCCATGGTGAGCGGTTGCCAGGTGTCGTTGGTGTCGTGTGGAGTTCAAACGGGCTCCCTTGTCTTGAAGGGAGTGTGTTGCCCAGGCAGTCGGTGAGTCGGCGCGGTGCAAGGAAGCTTTCCAGGCTCGTAAAAGGCGAGGGGTGGAAAGCGGAGGTTGATCAGGGATATTGTGATGCGATCCGGCAAACCGGAGCCGAGGTGGCTTTGGCGGAGTATGGGCCGACGGGCGTTGCGATCGCTGATGCTTGTAGGAAACTTGATTTGCCGCTCGTCGTGCATTTTCATGGGTACGATGCGAGTCAGACTGATACGATTGATCAGTATTCCGATCGCTATAAGAAACTGTTCGATCAAGCTTCTGCCGTAATCGGTGTTTCGCAAGCGATGGTGTCCCAGTTGCAGCGACTGGGGTGTCCTGAAGAAAAGGTTGTGTACAACCCGTACGGAATCGATTGCGATAGATTTCAAGGTGCATCGCCTCTTGATTCGGAACCGGTTTTTTTAGCGGTCGGCCGGTTGGTGGAAAAGAAAGCTCCGTACCTCACGATTCTCGCGTTCAGGGAAGTTTTGGCTCGATGTCCTGAGGCAAGGCTGCGAATCGTCGGAGACGGTCCGTTGATGGGAGTGTGCCGTGACATGGCGATCGGCTGTGAGGTAGAGCATGCCGTTACATTTCTTGGGCCGTTGTCGCATGAAGATGTGCAGCGCGAAATGGGGATGGCGCGTGCATTCGTGCAGCACTCAGTGGTCGCGTCCAGCGGGGATAGTGAGGGCACGCCGCTAGCGGTGCTGGAAGCAGGTGCCACTGGGATTCCAGTTGTTGCGACGCGGCATGCTGGGATCCCTGACGTTGTTGTCGATGGAGAGACGGGCTTGCTGGTTGATGAGCGAGACGTCTCCGCCATGGCTGCGGCTATGGTTCGATTGGCTGAGAACCGCTCGTTGGCTTCAAGTCTAGGTGCTAATGCCGCGAAACACGTACGAAGTCGTTACACCATGGATCATCACATCACTCGCTTGGCAAGCATCCTTGAGCTTTCCGCCACTGGCGGTGATATCGTGGCTGAAAAATCTAAGATATGCCGCGAGCTTCTCGGTGATGCTTATGAGGATTCATTGTTAAGCTCTAATGCAAATTGATATGTTGAATTATGGTGATTCGACGTTTCACGCTCGTATAAAGAACGCTCACTAAGGCTGGAAGTTGCTTTACTCGGAGGAATGGATCGCGCCACCTGGGTTTCGTTTGCCCGGGTTTATTATTTGTGGTGCGATGAAGTGTGGCACAAGTACCGTTCATGCGCTGCTGGAGAAACACCCGGCTGTGTTTGTACCGAAGGACGAGGTCAACTTCTTTGATATTGACGACATCTTTCAGCATTCCGACTTTTTTATTAACGGAAGCGAGCGATGGCATGTCCCAAATATCCTTGATGGCTCAACACGCTATTGGGAATGGTATCAGCGGTTCTTTCAAGAAGCTCCCTCGGATGCGATCTTAGGAGAAGATTCCACTTGCTACCTAGCTTCGCCACGTGCCTTTAAGCGTATCGGGATGCAAGAGCAGCCAATTAAGCTTGTGGTGTGCTTGCGGCAACCTACTCAGAGGGCTTATTCCCAGTACTGGCACATGCTGCGAACAGGACGTGCCATGTTTACGTTTGAGGATACGTTGCGATTTATTCCGTCAATGGTACTCGCACGCAGCATGTACCTTGAGCAGGTCCGGCGGATGCTCGAGTTCATTCCTCGTGAGCGAGTATTTTTCTTTGTTCTGGAAGAATTTGTTTCGGATAAGGCCGGTATCGCGAAGGGGTTGTCTGACTTTCTTGGGATCGACTATTCCCTCTTCCCCTCGGATGCTCTGCAAACACATACAAATAAGGCAAAGTTTCCTCGAAGTGTGCGATTGCAAGCGTTGAAGAATCGGATGTTGCGATCAGCGGGGAACCAGCAGTACGTCGGGCGGTTGCCCTATTCAGTCGATATCGGTTCGCGCCAAATGCCGCTCGCTGCGCGTGCGATCGAATGGGTGCATAATCGTATCAACCCATCGCGGATGGGAGCTACGCCCAAGATGGAAGCGAGTACAAAGGAGTTTCTGGACGACTTCTTCAGGAGGGAGTTGGACGGGCTGTCAGAGCTCGTAGGGAAAGATCTAGAAAAGTATTGGTATTAATCTTAGTCGCGGTATTTTGGCAGCGGGGGGCGTGACATTGTCTTCCCTAGGGCGGAGCCAAGTGCGGTTGTTCTGTTGATGGTCAGTTGGGAAATGAATCGACAAGAGGGTCAGAATACAGAGGAGGGTGTCGCGGTCTCTGTAGTGATCCCCACCTTCAATCGTGGTCATCGCATCGTTCGGGCTGTGGAGAGTGTCCTTGCAAGCGATGGAGACGTTGTAGGCGAAGTAATTGTTGTTGATGACGGTTCATCCGATGGGTCATGTGCAAATCTTGAGCAGATCGACAATAGAGTCCGCTTGGTAACGATTGGAAATCAGGGCGCTGCCAAAGCGAGGCTTGTTGGCGTCGAAAATGCTTCGTGTGATTTCGTCAGTTTTTTGGATTCCGATGATACGTCCTGCGATGGGCGCGTGAAGTATCTTCTAGAAGCCTTGCTTGATTCACCTGGGTGTATTGCAAGTTTTGGAACAATCACTGATAGCCCCGGGGGGTTGCGAGGGATCGCTGAGGAGTTGCCCGGGTTGTCAGCTCAGTCCAATGTGTACGAAGGGTCGTTCGGAAAGCTGCTGAGGAATGGTTGCTTCGTTCCTTCGATGAACTTGTGCACCAGGAAGGTTGTGGCGCTTCGAGCGGCTCGTACCCAAGGCTTTTTTCCATCTGCCAATGACTATGATTTCGTATTAGGGATTGCTCAGCAAGGTGATTTTGCGTTCTGCTCGAAAGCCAAGATCTGCTGCGAGCGTCTGGCGGATGGTATTAGTCTTTCGAATAAAGACACGCAGATGTGTTACGCATTGCTGGCAGGTGATTTTCGTCTGCGGCAATGTGGTTCTGATGCTCGAAGATGGAAAGCGGACTTTCGGTTTAGGGTTGTTCAGCGTTGGCCTCCTGCGTTGGTGCGGTCTTGGCGGGCAGGACGCTACGGTATGGCCGCAAAGGTCGCGGCGATTGGGATCAGATACGGCTTGGCGTCAAGTAATCTCAAGCAGCTGTACTGGAGTTGGGACCACGCACGCCGGACTCGGGGTACCGATTCGGTTCAGAGAATGGTTGATGGATCGGCTGTTGTTGATCGCAGCTCAATTCATGAATCGCAATCCTGATTTCGGGCTCAGGGTTTGAGCAAATGCGGATTGGAATCTTTGTTCAGCCGGTTGCGGTTTCGCAGAAGACAGGTATCAGTCGATACACCGTCGGTCTCGTCGAGGCTCTGTTGGAGCTTGGCACCGACGATCTGTTTTATCTGTACTATCGAAGACAGAAGAATGATCCGGTTAAGGATTGGTTGGCCGGGCATCCACGCGTCGTTCATCGTGGCTTTGCCTTTCCTGATATCGATGAGCGGCCAAAGTGGTGGTGGGATTATTATTTGCCCGCGAGGTTAGTGCTTGACCGAATTTCGGTCTTTCATAGCCCCAGCCACATCGTTCCCTCTTTCGGACCGCCCTCCGTCGTCACCATTCATGACTTGGCGTATTACTTTATGAAGGTGAAGGGCGAGGGGCTCGATCGCTATCTGAAGCGATGGACCGATCGCTCGATGAAGCTCGCAACGAAAGTCACCGCGGTGTCGCAATCAACTGCGAATGATTGCATCGGCCAGGGGGTCGATCGCGAAAAGGTCCACGTCATCTATCAGGGGTTTGAGTCGGCGGTGAGTGATCCGGCCTCTGTCCTGTCAGAGGATTCAGCGTTTCCCGACTCGCAAAGTTTGTTGCAAAAAGGCTACGTGCTGTTCATGGGGACGATGCAGCCTAGGAAAAACGTTCCTTATTTAGTCGAAGAATATGCAAGAGTCGCAAGTCAAGTCTCTTGGGACCTTGTTCTTGCCGGAGCACCTGGTGAATCGAGTGACGACGTGGCCCGATCGATCGATCGATTCGGTGTGGGTGATCGGGTTCACCAGCTCGGCTTTGTCGATGATCAACAGCGGGCAAGTCTGTATCGAAACGCAGCCGTGTTCGCCTACCCGAGTCGCTATGAGGGGTTCGGGCTGGTTGTGTTGGAAGCGATGTCGTATGGCGTGCCTGTGGTTGCTTCCAGCAACAGTTCATTGCCCGAGGCGGTCGGTGGCGCCGGGACCCTTGTCGATGTGGATCGCGAGGGATCCCTGGCTGAAGCAATTTTGGAACTCCATGATCGTGCAGAGCTACGGCACAGTCACGTTGAGAAGGGCTACAAGCACGTGCAGCGGTTTTCATGGGAGGCATCTGCGGCGCAGATGCTGGAGCTGTATTATCAAGCCGCGTCGGCGCGGCGTTAGCCAGTACATTTAGCTAATGGCTTTGCAGCAGAGCCCGCGAAAAGTCAAGGAGTGTTTGTTTGCTCGACAGGTGGCGTGCTAATCAACGCAGACGCTGGTAGTGGATAGTGCACTGGGGGTTCCGGTAGACGCAGTTGCAGTCACCACGTTTCTCCGTCATACCAGTCAGGATTCCAAAGTACCCATCACGCTCCGACGTGATGTCAGTCAAATTCAAAGCAGTCGCACCACCACCAGCAATAGCAAATCTCCAGAACCAAGAGCATTCGCTGCATTAACGCCCAGGCCGATAAGCAATTATTCCCGTAGGCCGCTTAAGGCTGTGTCAATTTTGGGAAATGGTGGCCAGACGCCGGCACTGGGAATCGTGAGCTAATCAGCCGTTCGCTTCACTTGTTGGATAGTTTGGTGTCGTCGGAAATTAGCTCGGCTGAATCGATGTATCTTGATTGTCTCATGCCATAATTCTGTGGCTCGTTGATCAAATGTTTTATTTCTCTGTTTGCCGGATGTGTCTCGTTGGCATCTAAAAAGGATTCGCAGCGTCCCTCGGTCGATTGTCTTGTCGTCTCGGACATCTTCCCGCCTACAATTGGAGGGAGTGGTCGATGGCTGTGGGAAGTGTATCAGCGTCAGGATGAAGGCACATGTGTTGTCGTTGCAGGGTGTGCCGAAAACTCCAAGCGAGTGGATGAGGTTTACCCGCAAACGGTGATTCGTCAAAAGCTGATGATGAAGTCACGCGGAGTTTTGAACGGCAAGGCGCTTCGTGATTACTATCGGATCTCATGGGTCCTGCGGGGGATCGTCAAACAGTATCAGCCGAGGATCATGCATGCCGCTCGTCCTCTGAATGAGGGTTTGGCGTGCCGGTTGACTTCAATGCTAACAGGGGTGCCCTATGCGTGCTATGTGCATGGTGAGGACGTCAATGTCGCCAAAACCAGTCGCGACTTAACATTTGCAACACGTTTCGCGATTAAGGGTGCGGTTGCGCTAATTGCCAACTCAACTTTTACCAAGCAGTTATTGATTGATGACTGGGGCGTGTCGCCGGATCGGATCGTGTTGATGCATCCTGGCGTCGATACGAAGCGTTTTGCCAATGCCAATGTGGCTGTCGAGGGATCGAAATCGCTGAATTTATTGACAGCGGGGCGTCTGCAGAAGCGAAAGGGGCATGATGTTGTCATTCAGGCGTTGCTCGAGCTTATGAAGCTATTTCCCGAGGTCTCCTATACGGTCGCCGGTTCTGGTGAAGAGTTGTCTTCGTTGCAGTCGCTGGCGAAATCGCTTGGGGTTGATGATCGGGTTCGTTTTGCGGGTGAGGTTGATGACCAACAGTTGGTGACCCTTTATCACGAGTGTGATATTTTCGTGCTGGCCAATCGTGCGGTAGGTCAGGATGTCGAAGGTTTTGGGATTGTGCTGTTGGAAGCTCAGGCATCGGGCAAGCCGGTGATCGCCGGGCGCAGTGGTGGAACCGCCGATACGATGGTCGAAGGGCAGACCGGGTTTCTGATTGACGCGACGACACCAGACGAACTGATTCAGTGCGTGCGTGAAAACTTGGCCACAGCAGGTCAGCGCGAGGCGATGGGGCAGGCTGCGGTGCGTCACGTCCAATCGAATTTTGACTGGGAGCAACTTGGAAAGCAGGCCAAAAGCCGTTTTGAAGAGATCCTTGCGAAGTGCTAGTGTTCGCATTTGATGTCAGTCTTGAAGGCGGCGAAAGCGAGCGATCCGAATTGACGCAGATGATTTAAAGTCCAACGCTACTTAAACGTACATGGCGAAATTTCCATTTTTCGTGTTAGGGACCCAGCGGTCGGGGACCACCCTCCTGTACAAGATCCTTTCGGCATCAGGGGAGGTTTTTTGCTGGAATGAGATGTTCTCCGTCCACGAAGCCTTGTTTGGGAGTCAGCAAGGAGGTGTCGATGCCTTCGCTAGGCAGCTTTCGAAGCGTTTGAGGTTTGCGGATGTTCAGGCGGGTGAAAGTCGGACCGACGTGTTTCGTCGGTCGATGGTGCGAGCCGCAGGGGACGCGGGATTCTCACGGTGGTGCTTAAAAGATCCTCGTATCACTTACTATCTGCCACAGTATGCCGAGGCGTTTCCCGATGCGAAGTTTGTCGTTATCGTCCGCGATGGGAGGGCTGTCTGTCGGAGTTACTTAGATACCAGTACTTTTGCAGTCGGGCGTCCTTCGAATGCCGTTGCGGCTGGGATCAAATGGCGAGACGAGGTCAAGCGACAGCAGCAGTTCCTGGGTCAGTATCCGGATCGCACTCTTGTGGTGCGCTACGAAGATTTGATCACTGGGTTTGAAGCCGAGGTGCGGCGTCTGGCTGACTTTCTTGAGCTAGACGAGCTGGATCGAATGCTTCGGTACTACGATCAGCCCTCTGAGACCGCTATTCATGCGGGGAATAAAAACGTGCTAACGCCTCCGGATCCAAACCGGATCCATGACTGGAATTCAAAGCTGAGCGAAAAGCAGATCCGGACAATCGAATCGATTTCTGAAGAAATGTTGACGCAGTTTCAATATGAGCTGCTTTACGAGCCGCGTCAGGTAAGTCGTCTGTATTCCCGCATCGCGTGTCTATCCGATCGCATCGTTCAGGAAATACGCTGGCAAAAGTACAAGCGAAGCCGGTGATCAATCAAAACTATTCTATTCAATGCTCAAAGTGGAGCAGGTTGCCTCGCATCCTAAGTGCGTGACACGGACCGAAAATGTCGATTGGTAGTTTCGTAATTTTTCTATTGTTCTTGTATATCGTCGTGGGGGCGATACGAGATTCGTGGAAGGGCTGTGTCGGCTACAATTTCTGGGCGGTTTTGTGCCCGACATGGAATTGGCGGTGGGCAATACCAATCATTGCGTACCAAAAATACATATCCGCCGCTGCATTTTTGGGGTTTCTTTTGTCTGGGATGAAAAGACAAAAGTTACCTATGTCAGGAAATTTGGCAATTGCTGGGCTAGTTTTGTATTTAGTCTTGTCATTTGTTAGCGCTCAGCAAAGCTTGAATCCTGCAAAGTCTGCATTCTTTCTGGATGTGACATGGAAGATTGTCGTGATGGCAGTTCTCGCGTGTTGGACCATCGATTCCCCAAAACGATTGAATCTGCTTTGCTGGTCGATTGTTTGTGCGCAGGGGTGGAATGCGTTTAATATCAATCAGATGTTTTATCAGTATGGTATTAACGTGACGTATTTTACGTGGAATTACCTTGATAATAACGTTTACTCGATATCGTCAGTTCCCCCGATGGCAATCGCATTCGCTTTCATGCTGACAGAGCGAAAGCGACTTTTGATTGGTCTGTCGGGCGTAGTGTTTGTCTTGCAGATGCACCAACTGATGATCTTGCAGTCGCGTGGAACAATGCTCGGTGCTATCGGGATGGTCGGTGTCGGGGTGGTTGCCATGCCTAAGAATCGCCAAACGTTTAGTCTGGTGATGGCCGGATTGATCGCAGGCGCGGTGCTAGCAGGTCCCTCTGTTGTCGAGGAGTTTTCGTCCGCATTTTCGGCAGAGGGGGAGAGAGACACTTCGGCGGAGAGTCGCTTCGCTTTGTGGAAAGCCGGCGCTGCTATCATGAAAGATTATCCGTTGTTGGGGGTTGGGCCATGGGCAGGGGAAAGAATGGTGCCACGGTACTACGAGGGCGGTTTAACTAGTCAAGCCAAGGCTCTGCACAATTTGATTTTTGAGGTAGGTACTGGTAGTGGTACACCAGCACTAGTAGTGTATCTGGCTTTCTTTTTGCTGCCGTGGTGGGTGCACTTTCGGGTTTGGTGGCGCCACCGGCGTAGTTTTCCGGATTGGTTTCGAACCTGTAATTTGGCAATTCTGGCGGGCGTCCCTGGCTATATGCTTAGCAGTATGTTTTCAAGTGGGGCATTGATTGAGAGTCCTTATTTGCTAATGGTTGTTGGGATAGCGTCGCTCGCGATTTATCGTTTTCATTCTGGTAATCCGGTTTTTGTGCCTGTCCCACCCACAGTGGCTGGGATGGGGCCTGCAGGAAACGGTGGGCCCGAAGACTTGAAGGGTGAAGTTACCGATTCGAGAACGGTACCCCAGCGGAGGCCATAGGATGACTGACTCGAGTACCCCTTATTCCGTTGTCGTGTTTGCGTACAACGAAGAAAAAGCGATCGAACGGTGCGTCGATAGCATTTTTGAAAATGCAGGTGAAGGACTCGTTTCGGTCCGCATCGTCGCCAATGGCTGCCGTGATCGCACCTGTGAATTGGTTCGTGCGATGCAGGGCAAGCATCCTAGTCTTGAACTGACGGAAATTCCGATTGGGGACAAATGTAATGCTTGGAACCAATATGTTCACGAATTGGCAGATCTAAGTGTTCCAGTGCATTTCTTTGCCGATGCTGACGTCTGGTTTACAGGGAATGTGTTTGAGGTGCTTGCGGGAAAACTAGGTCAGTCGTCAACCGCGAACGCAGCGGCTGGTCTGCCAATGTCCGGGCGGAACCAAGATATTTACCGTCAGATGCTAGTCGAGCGCTATTGTCTCTTTGGAAATTGTTATGCGTTGACGGCCGATTTTCTGCGTCTTGTACGGTCGCGTCAGTTTCGTCTGCCGAAGGGTTTGTTGTGGATCGATTCCGCTATTACCAAGGCCGTCAATTCAGATATCGGCGACCCTCATCAAGGGCATAGCGACCGTATCGTTTTTGAAGATGGGTGTGGCTATGCATTCCCAAGCTTATCACCCTGGAAGCTGGGGGATATTTCGGTCTATTTCTCTCGCATCGCCCGGTATGAAGCAGGGAAATTGCAAGAGCGATTGCTACGGGAGCTCAGTTTTGACGACTGGCCGGATCAGTGTAGGGAGATCAATCACAGAGTTCTGGAAAAGATCGATGCGGGGAAATGGAAGACGACTTGGTATCTCCGCAAGATGATTCGTAGAAAGCTCCTTCGCAAACTTTAGGCGAAAGTGAGCGATGGCATTGCGTTGTTTTCTGTAGAGCAATGCAGATTGGGGTAGGCTCGGCGATCGCTCCGTCCCCGAAAGAAAGGTTCTCCTAGCTCTTGATGGGAGGGCCGTCGGACTCAAAATTGGAAAATCAGAAGATTCGCAATCGATGAGCATCGAAAGTACTCCAGTTGAGACGAACACGATCTGGTTCGAGCGAGCAAGCTTTTGGTGCTTGGTCGTTATCAGTCTCGCTTACTTCGCGTTCCCCAATGCACGGCTCGACTTTACACCTTATAACTCACACGATTCTGAGAGCTATATTTCGCTTAGCAAAAATCTGCTCGAGGGGCGTGGTTACACGCGATCTTTGAATCAGGAAGAGTACGTCCCGCACACGCTCTGGCCGCCTGGGATGGCGATCCTGTTGATGCCCTCCGTGGCGGCCAGCGGTGATACGATCAGCTTGCTATTGGTGAAACTCACCATCATTGCAACATCGTTGGCCGGCGTTTGGCTTGCTCGCTTCTATCTCATTCAACTTGCTTTTTCACGCAGTCAGGCGAATGCGATCGCACTCATGGTTTTGCTCAATCCATTTGTCTGGCACTTCAGCCGCATCGCGATGGCCGAGATGCCAGTTTTTACCTGGCAAATATTAAGTTTGCTTCTGATCCACCTTTGTTTTAAGGCTCAACGGTCCATTCTGACCGTTTCAGCGTGCGGCTTCCTGGTCGGGCTAGGCATGTTGATAAAAGGGGCCCTTCTAGGGATTCCGCTTGCGATCCTTCCGTATCTCTATTCACGTGGGCTGTTTAAAAAGGAATCAATCGCAAGGGGGGTGGTTTTTGGCGCTGCGTTCAGCGTGCCTTTCTTTGTTTGGACGATGCGGAATCGGGCAATTGACACCAGCGGACTTGGGCTGGACGGAGTCAACCAAGTTCAGATGATTACCAAGAAGGTGATTGAAGACCCGGATAGTGAATTCAAAACGACGGGTGAGATCATTGCTACGGCAAAGCAGAATATCCTGTGGCACGCCATCTATCATGTTCCTAGGCACACATTGCCAGTAGCCTGGCTAATGGATCTATCAAGGATCCCTGCCGGCAACCTAATCGCTCTTGCCGGCACGTTTGCAGTCTCTTTATTGATTTTGGCTCAATTTCAACGTTTCTCATCCGTCATCTTAAGCGTTCTTCCCGCGATGGCCATTGTGGCCGTCATGACGATTGGCGGCGCCGAGCGATATTGGTTTAGTCTGGTCGGCAGCCTGTTGATGATTGTCTATGCTTCACCGGTGCTGTTTAGGCGACAAAGTACTCAGCGATGTATTTTTGCGACGCTGGCTATTGTGCAGTTCATCTCACTGGGCTTGTTTGTCGTTAGACACGAAACGCATCCCTTTTCTCCGGTTGAAGGGCGAGACGACTTGGCAGCTCTCTTTATGGAGATCGGCGAGTCTCCGCTCGAAAGCTCTGATCCGCAAGCGACGAACGTCTGCACGATAAACAACCACGGCCTACAGCTGACGACTGGACTTCGAGCGTCGATGGTCAATACGAATATCGATCTCGACCCTAGGTTCACTCACGCGGTGCTTGACCGGGAGGCACTTTCGAGTGGAGTGCGCAACCCGCTGATGGAGCGTGGACGTTATATGATCGTCGAGCTTCCCACGAGCATGACACGTAGTGAAATTCGGCAGCGTTATTATCGCAACTCAGAAGCAGTCAGTCGCTAGGCTGCCAAAAGGTTTGGATCCAGTTTTATGCCCATTGGTTTGGTCGTTGCAGCTCACTTGATGTTGCTTCTCAGCGAATTTGGTGAAATACGGTGAATGCGTTAGAGTCCGTACTCGAAACACCGCAAAGCAGTTCCGCTGGAATTCCGCTCTACGTCGACTTGGATGGCACCTTCATCAAGTCGGACATGCTTATAGAGACGTTTCTCGCAGCGGTGAAGCGGAGCCCGTTGGTCTTGTTTCAGTTTGCCTTCTGGTTATTTCGTGGGAAGGCCTTCCTGAAATATCGGCTTGCCGAAGCAGGGGCGTTTGACGTCGCGACGATACCTCTCAATCTTGAAACTTACGAATTTCTCAAGCAAGAGAAGCAGCGTGGCCGTCGCCTGGTTCTCGCAACAGCTTCGACCGAGAAGGTCGCGAAGGCATTTGTCGCCGCCTATCCGATCTTCGATGGCTACATCGCATCTTCGGCAGATCAGAATCTCAAGGGCTCCCGGAAATTAGCAAAGGTACTCGAAGAAACGGCGCGTTTCGGCTATCTCGGGAACAGCAGTGAAGACTATGTACTCTTCGACAAGGCAGAGGAGGCTTATTTGGTCTCTCCGACAAAGCGGGCAGCTCGAGCGATTCCGCATGACAGCTTCTTCAATGGACAGCTTGATACCACGAAGGGGGCTGGTGCCAAAGTCTGGGTAAAGCAGCTCCGAATTTACCAGTGGCTTAAAAATGCCCTGATTTTTGTGCCTTTGCTAGTCTCGGGACGCTACACCGATCTCGCGGCCGTTGGCATTACCTTGATAGCGTTCATTGCTTTCGGCCTTCTGGCGTCGTCAACATACGTACTGAACGATCTCCTTGATTTGGAGCCTGATCGTCGGCACCCCCGCAAGCGGTCTCGCCCGCTCGCCGCATGCAGCATTTCTCTGGTTGCAGGAGCATTGGTGGCGCTCGTGCTCTTTTGGGTTTCGTTGGGACTGGGGGCGTACGTCGCGACGCCCTTCTTGGTGATTCTGCTAGCGTATCTCGTCTTAACGCTTTCATACTCACTTAAACTGAAACGCTTCTTTGGGATGGACGTGATTGCGCTTGCATCGCTTTACACTATCAGGATATTTGCGGGAGCGGCGGTGATCGGAGTCACTGTCTCGTTTTGGCTGCTCGGTTTCTCTATGTTCGTCTTTCTCAGTCTTGCTCTAGTGAAGCGAGGGGCGGAGCTAGTTTCCCTTAGAGAGAAGGGGCAACACCGCGTTTCTGGCCGCGACTACCAATTGGCGGACCTGCATGTGGTTACTAGTTTTGGGACCGCGTCATCGCTTATTTCCCTGCTGATGTTTTGCTTTTACCTTGATAGCGATGTCTTGAAGAATCAGTACCGGGATCCACAGTTGCTTTGGCTCGCAATCCCATGCATGTGTTACTGGCTGATGCGGATGTGGTCAAAGACTCTCCGGGGGGACATGGATGACGACCCAATTGTGTTTACGCTCAAGGATCGTGCCAGCGTTTTGGCGATCGTAGTGGTGTTGTCTCTTACCGTTGTCGCGCGTCTTCCGTGAAGTGTTGTGTGCCATGGAGGCGTTAGAGGCCATGTGTCTTATTCGATGCCTGCCAAGGACGGTTGAGTTTTCTATCGGGTATTCGCTGCAGCCTGCGTAAAAATGAAACTCTGTTTGCATATCGGTAGACACAAGGCAGGCTCTACATCCATCCAGAGACTATCTGGCTGACAATCAGCGTTATTTGCGGGAGGATGGGTTCCTCGTGATCGACTGCCTGGCCTCTTCAGGCATTGGGAAATGGCAGCATGGGCCGGCTACCCCGAGACCGAAATTTACTTTAGTGAAATCTTCAAGGTGTTGACCGGCGATGGCTTTTCGTCGACTCAAGCAATCGTTTGAGTTGGACTTCCTGAACGCCATGCATGAGGAAGCCAACGCGTCGTGCTACCATACCCTCGTTGTTTCCTCAGAGGCTTTTTACGGCCAATGTCTCACCTCTTCCTCGGTTGAAAAAGTCCGAAAGCTAACTAGGCAAGTCTGTAATCAAGCGTCGATCTTGTTTAATTGTTGTGACCAGCCCGAATTTGCGAAAAGTTTTTATGCGCAATTGGTCCACGGCCCGGTAACTCATCACAGAACTCTCCAACGGTACATGGAAAGTATTTCACTCGAAAGCGAGTTCAGCTTCCATAAAAGGCTCGAGATGTGGGGGAGGCATTTTAGTTACGAGAATGTCTTCATTGGTCAGGCTCCGGACTGTCTACGTGGGCCGGCACTGCTTGAGGACTTCATGGAAAAGAATTAGAGCGTCCCAGCTTCGCGACGGTTTTTTCTTCCGGAAGAAACGTTCCAATCGGTCGACAGGTTACAACAACCTCTGCCTGCTGCGTTTATTGAGTCGGTTGCTTGCAGTGTTCCCATTATGTCTCGACTATCGCAATCACATATTCCGGTCGTTGATCAAGCGACTGCCACTCGGTGGGGATTTCCTATCCGGATCTCAGGTCACCAGTCTCGTGCAGGCCGTAAATAGAGCATGTGCCGAAGATTGCGGGTTGCCAAATGGGATAACTGCGAGGAGAGCCGACGGAGTGATTGAAGAAATCGCAAAAGAGTTTCCCGAGGTCTCTCGGCTCAATCGTAATGCTTACACAATGGATGCTTCAGGGCAGACGTGTTTTGCAATTGATGAAAAACTGAGTAAGTATTTTTGCGATTACGGCCACCACACTCTTGCTGGTGCGAAGATTTTCGGCGGCCAGGTAGATCGGCTAAGGCCACTGATTGAATACCATTGATTTTCGCTCATTTCTCATCGCTGCAATGATCTTTGCTAGGGCTGGCGATTTAATGACCTGTGAAAGGAACTAAACGAAGTATGAATTATCGGTCCTATCAAGACTTGAACCAAGTCATTCTGTCGAAGCTACATACCATTCCAGCGGATGTTGATCTGGTCGTTGGGATACCTCGGAGCGGCCTTATTCCGGCTAGTATTATTGGCTTGGCTCTTAATAAACCAATCGCGGATTTGGCCGGGTTTCTGGAGAACCGTCGCTTCGCTTCTGGCACGTCGCGGAAGGCGGACTCACGTTTCCCAAATTCAGTCTACGAGTCGAAACATGTGCTGGTAGTGGATGATAGTATTGGCACAGGGCACTCGCTGGCAAATGTGAAAGACAGAATCAAGAATTCGAATATACCGGACTCGATCAAAATTACATACGCGGTGGCATACGCCGCTCCAGCAACCAAAGATCAAGTAGACATCGCTTTCGAAGTCGTCAAGATGCCTCGAATCTTTGACTGGAACATCTTCCACGTACACGCTCAAGATATTTGCTTCGACATTGACGGCGTGCTCTGCCATGATCCATCCGTCGAGCAGAATGATGATGGTCCCAAATATCGGGAATTCCTCAGCAATGCGACACCGCTAATCCAGCCGCATGGAAAGCTCGGATATCTCGTCACAAGCCGGCTCGAAAAATATCGCAGTGATACGGAGCAATGGATGAAGGCTTCCGGAATCGAGTTCGGAGAACTCCATATGCTCAACCTCGATTCGGCTGAAGAACGACGCCGGACGCAAGCCCATGTCGCCTTCAAGGCAAAGACTTACCAGCGTCTCAGCGGCGCTAGGCTGTTCATTGAGAGTGAAGTTGATCAAGCAAAACGGATCGCACAGCTTTCTGGCAAGAAGGTCTACTGTGCCGGAAATGGAACCATGTATTACCCTGGAACCGGCTTGAAAACTGCTTCGAATGAAATTGCAAATTTCACTTTTCGAATTAAGAGAAAGCTCAAGCAAATTTTCTTTCAGCTGAAGGGCAAATAGAGAGCTTTTGTAGCTGTAGCTCATGTCACCATGTCGCTCATTCAAGTAAAACAGTGTTGCTAGATAGATTAAAGCGAGAACTGCTGGTTAGGTGTGCCGGACAGAAGTTCCAAGTGTCACTTCCAGCATCAGGGGCCACAACACCCTATTCGCTCCCGATTGAGGTCGGCACACAACTCCTACCTGAGGGAGATTGCTGCTGTCGCATTGAAATTGTCCTGCGTAATCCACAGCCGTCTAGCCATCCCGGAGGAAATTGGGATCTTGGAGGGGAGGGTTCGCTGCTGATTGACGAGTTCTCGCTTTCATTGCGTCCTGCGGCGGGTGAACGATTCTCGGATCTGTGCGTCGAACTGTCGCGTGAACAAGGGGCCGTGACGGCCCGTGAATCCATCTCGGTTAAACAGTTTTCAAGTGGCGGTGAAAACTGGCAAAGCAAAAACCACCTCAATCAGCACGGCAAAGTCGACTTGGTCCAGAAAGGCTATGAGGTCGAAATCGACGGTGAAAAATCGACGGGACTGCGGGCCTCGCCGATTTGCCATGTCACGCTGGGAGACGAAGTGGTGTCGGTGTATCTCCGAGACTTCTGGGAATGCTTTCCATCTTCATTGGAAGTCACTCCGGATGGTGTGACTGTGGGGCTTCTGCCTTCCGACGCAGGCTTGACGGAGCTACAGGGCGGAGAGCAGAAGACATTTGAAGTGGTGGTTGAACAGCGGTCTCGCTCAAGCACGTCGTCGATTCAAGATCATTTGGCACTGTCGGTGGATCCCGCTAACGTCGACGATCGTCTTCAATCGATCCTCAAGTTTTTGAAGCCTCGCGGAGAGCAAAGCGATTCTCGCTATGAGTCGCTCGTCGACCTTGCAATCGAAGGTGACGATTCTTTTTTCGCTAAGCGCGAGAAGATCGACGAGTTCGGTTGGCGACATTTCGGTGATGTCTGGGGTGATCACGAGGCGGTCTATCATCGTGGGGATACCCCGATGATTTCTCACTACAACAACCAATACGACTGCACTCTTGGTTTCGGTATTCAGTATCTCAGGACGCGTGATCCTCGATGGCTGGAGCTAATGCTCCCCATGGCGGACCACGCATGGGATATCGATACCTATCACACCAATCAAGATAAGCTGCTCTATAACGGCGGACTGTTTTGGCATACCTATCACTACGCTGACGCCCATACGGCTGCACACCGAAGCTATCCCCGCCAACTACGCGTGAGTCAATCGTTCGATGGAGGAACCGATCTTGAGGAACTGGGGGAAACCGGAGACAAGCTTGCAAAGACCTATCAGGTAGGGGGCGGACCGGCGGCAGCCCACAACTACAGCACCGGTTGGATGCTGGCGTATTGCCTGACCGGTAAAGAACGCTACAAGGAAGCTGCGATCAACGCGGCGGATTATGTGATGCGTATCGATGATGGGGCGCAAACCCCGTTTCGATGGCTTTCGCGATCCGACACCGGATACTCCACTTGCAGTAGTGAAGGCTACTATGGTCCGGGGCGAGCTTCAGGGAACTCAACGCATGCTCTGCTGACCGGTCATGAGTTGACCGGCGAGCGGAAGTATTTAGATCGGGCCGCGTTGCTGATGCGGCGAACCGTTCATCCGAACCAAGATCTCGATGCGTTGGACTTGCTCAATGCCGAGCTGCGCTGGTTCTATACGATGTATCTGCAGGCGCTCGCCAGATTCGTTGACTACAAGTTGACGCTGGGTGAAACCGATGACGACTTTCGCTACGGTGTCGCGTCACTTCGGCACTACGCGCGGTGGATGGCAGCGCACGAGCGGCCGACTTTGGACGAGCCTGAAAAACTGCAGTACCCGACGGAAACATGGGCAGCACAGGACATGCGGAAGTGGCAGGTGCTTGAACACGCGGCGCGATATGAGAGCGATTCAACCTATCGTGAAAAGATGTGGGAGAAAGCCGAATACTTCTACAATTACTGTGTCGACTATCTGAACGAGTCACCGACGAAAACGCTTTGTCGACCGGTCGTTTTGATGCTGAATTTTGGTTGGCAACGGCCTTGGTATCTCCAGCATCGTGATCAGCTCGCGTTTGATCAGCCGATTGAAGATGATTTTGGCCAGCCGGTCGAGTTCGTTCCACAACGAACCATCGCGATCCGGCGATTTAAACAGCTCGTTGTGGCCGGTGGTTTGGTCGGAGTTCTCTTCGTTGTCTTGCTGCTGCTGTGGTTGCTTCAGGGGTAGGTGATGGAATGATCCGCAAGCGATGTCTGACAGCGGCGGCTTGTGAGCGGAGAGTCTGCAATGAACAGCGTCGTTGATCGATCATACCGCTGATCACAGCACATGATCGCGATACGATTCGGTTGATGATCAACAGCGGTTATTCGTTGCAGTGATTGTTTAGCCCCACGGGCTGCTCGTGACTGGCTATGATCAGGGGTATGTCAGATCCCCCTTGGTCGGTGGCGCCGTGTCGTATTTCTTGAAATCTCTTGTTTCGCGACCTCTGCTTCGCGCGTCTTGTCGGTTCTCTCGAAGCAACTGCTTTCAACTGGCGCACGCGGATTCTGGTGATGCGGTCGTCGAGCGTCGCCTGGCAAGCTTGCTGAATCATGCCCGTCAGCACGTTCCGTTCTATGCCGATCGTCTACGCGGTCTGCGGGCTCCGCTGGCACCCGATTCTCCGCTGGGACTCGATTCGCTGCGTGAGATCCCACTGCTTCAGAAGTCTGATGTCGAGGCCCATTTCCCCGAGGGGATCACCGATGGCACTGATCCTGGCGATTGGCGGATGATGTCCACCCGTGGCACGGCGCAAAGGTTGATCTTGATCCAAGGCTTCGGCAAGCGTGACGCCGTCCGTGCCGCCAACTTGCGAATGTTGGAACGATCCGGCGATTACGGTCCAGGGTATCCGATCGTCGAGATTCCACCGGAAGTCTGCGAAGAAGTTTGCGGGGAGCTAGGTGAAATCGAGACAGGCGTTACTTCGCGTTTGTGGCAGATGATCCGAGGCGGCAAGCTTCGCGACGGAAAGTCGATACGCGATTTGCGCGGACAGGTGGAGAGGCATTGGATCTACAACCGCAAAACCTATTCTGGGTTTGGGTTGCATGGGTCCAATCCGCCGGGTGATGTTCTGCAATCCTATGTGGATCGCTTGCGAAAGGACCGGCCCTATGTGCTGAAAGCTCTGGCGACGTATCTGATCGCGATCGCGCGCTATGTCGAATCGACTGGGCAGGACCCACTGCAGATCCCCGTGATCAAAACATCCGGCAGTCGAATCGCACCGTGCTGGATTCCAGAGATCGAACGTGCCCTCGGTGGCACATTTTGGAACGACTATGGCAGTGCCGAATTCGGTTCAATCGCCTGTGATTGCAAGGAACACGATGGCATGCATGTCTTCGACGATTTCTTTATTGTTGAAGTCGTCAATGATGACGGGATCCCGCTTGGCGACAATCAAATTGGCAATGTCGTCGTGACCGATTTGATGAACCACACCATGCCAATGATTCGCTACAAGATCGGCGACTTGGGGCGTCTCGACACATCGCCATGCGTTTGCGGCCAGGCGAGTCCACGACTTACCGTGTTAGGTAGGGAGAGTGATGTCATTCGCGACGGGGCGGGAAAGGTGCGTCTTGCTGATCAAGTGATTGAGCGGATAGAGCAAATCGATGGTGTCCTGGCGGCACAGGTACAGCAAAAGGGGGACGCTTGGTATGCGTTGTCGATCGTTGCTGGTAAAGGTACAGCAGATGGTGGTACAGGTTCTGAACATAGAAGTTCTGAACATACAAGTGTTGATCGTGATCAAGTCGCTGCGGAATTCAAAAACTGGATCGGCAGTGATGCCCGAGTCGACGTCCGTACGGTTCGAACGCTGCGTCCCGAATCCGGTGGCAAGTTCCGGTACGTGAAAAGCCGGTTGAACTAAACGTCAATGTCGCTGTGCGAAGGCAAGTTCGTACCGCCAGCGAACGTATCGCAGTCGACTCTCGCATTCATCAAAACCTCGCGCTCTTATCCCACGATCCCAAATGGATGTTCGAAGTGACTTCCCTGCACTTGATGGCCCCAGAGGGAACGTGTGCTATCTTGACAGCGCGGCGACGACACTGAAGCCAAGTTGTGTGATCGACGCTGTCAATTGGTTTTTGCAGGAGGGGACTTCGGCTGTACATCGAGGGATCAATCCGCGCAGTCTGAAGGCGACGGAACGGTTTGAGTTCACTCGTGAAAGGATCGCGGAGTGGTTTTCTGCGGACGTCGATGAAGTTGTGCTAACCTCGGGCGCCACCGATGCGATGAACCTGGTGCGCCGCGGGATGAGAAACCTGAACTCTGTGATCTTCACCGTCATGGAGCATCACAGCAATTTCGTTCCTTGGATGGATGTTGCGACGAATCGCTGTATCGGTGTCGACGCCGAGGGACGCGTTGACCTTGGGTTGTTGAGCGATCTGCTGGCCGGTGGTGGAGTCGACTTGGTCGCATTGACACACCAGAGCAATGTCCTGGGAGCAATCACCGAGCTTGAGAGCATCGTCGATTTGGTCCATCAGCACGGGGCGATGGTCCTTGTCGATGCGGCTCAGTCAGCTGCTCATGACCCGCCGGATTTTGGTGGCTTGGCGATCGATTTCTTGGCATGCAGTGCTCACAAAATGTTGGGGCCCAGCGGGTCGGGGGCGTTGCTTGTTGCCAGGCATGCACGAGACCGCTTGCAGGCGGTGCGATTCGGTGGCAACATGGTTTCAGCGGTGCATCGCGATTCGTTCGAATTGCAGTCGGCGCCACATTGTTTCGAAGCTGGAACCCCGGCGATCGAAAGTGTGATCGGATGGGGAGCGGCGATTGACTATCTCGATCAATTGTCAACCGCCGCGGTGACGAGGCATCTATCGAATTTGACCGATATCGCGGCGGAGCAATTGAAGGCGATTGATGGTGTCCAGCTAATCAGCGTGGACAATCAAAGTCGTGGACCGTTGGTGGCATTTACGGTCGCTGGTGTCGAATCCAATGCGGTGGTCAAAATCTTGGGGAATGATCAAATATTCTTACGAGCTGGTTTTCATTGTGCCCAGCCACTGCACGAGCACCTTGGAATCGGGCCGACGGTTCGAGCCAGTTTTCAGGTCTATAACACAGCTTCGGACATCGATCGATTCACCGAAAGGATCGCCAGCCTCGCAAAAATCGGCTGAATCGTTACTCTGATCGATCGTCTAGACATCGCCCGCAATCACTCTCTTCATGTCGCTTCGCAACCAAGATTCGAGCTTGAAATTTCTTGTATTCTCTGATGATTGGGGGCGGCACCCTTCGAGTTGCCAACACTTGATTCGGCAGTTGTTGCCGGACCATCAGGTGACTTGGGTCAATACCATTGGCATGCGGCCGCCTCGGTTGGATTTGATCACGCTGCGCCGTGGCTTTGAAAAGTTGCGTGGCTGGGCTGGGACATCCGCTGTGGCTGGCGGGCAATCGCACGACGATCCTATCGCGAGCAATTCAGTCGATGTTGCGTCGGATCGTGTCGACGCTGCGGATCCGTTATCGCAGGCAGCCGAGCGCGGTCAAGGCCCCAACGTCATCGACGCCAAAATGTGGCCATGGATGTCGCACAGCTGGGACCGCTGGCTGAACCGCTGGCTGTTGAGCAAGCAACTGCGTCTCGCTTCGGAAGACGCCATCGTGATCACCACCATCCCCATCGTGGCCGACTTGGTTGGACGTTTGCCCGCAGCGCGATGGGTGTATTACTGCGTCGATGATTTTTCAGTCTGGCCTGGCCTCGACGGCGAGATGCTGGGGCGAATGGAAGACGAGTTGGTTGCCAAGGTCGATTGCACGATTGCTGTCAGTGACACACTGATGGAAAGCTTGCGGCGACGAGGCTGTTCACCCCATCTTCTAACCCATGGGGTCGATCTCGATTTCTGGCGAACGAAGGAAGTGGGCGGGAAGGACAATGGTCTAGGAGTTGACGCGACACCAGCGAACGAAGAACGAGATTCATCGTCCTCTAAAGAACCTGCATCCAATGATGTTTACGCATCCGAAACGCCCGGTTCAGATCGAGTCCTGTTCTGGGGGGTCGTCGATCGTCGGATGAACGCTGATTGGGTCCTGGCGCTTGCGGATTCGATGGACAGCGGCAAGGTCATTTTAGCTGGCCCGCATCAAGATCCCGATCCTCGCTTGCTCAGCCATCAGCGCGTTCGAACTCTGGGGGCATTGCCGTTTGAAGAATTGCCGCAGCTGGCAGCAACGGCAGACGTTTTGATCATGCCGTATGCTGATCTTCCCGTCACGCGAGCAATGCAGCCGCTGAAGTTGAAGGAGTACCTTGCCACCGGTAAGCCCGTCGTCGTCTCGCCTTTGCCTGCGACTGCTGCCTGGGAAGATTGTCTTTATATAGTGCATGATCAAGCGAGCTTCATCGCAAAGGTTCATTCACTGATGGACCGCGAGCATCAACCAACGGGTGAGCGAACGTTGCTAAACAAGACTTTCGAGCGTCTCAAACACGAATCGTGGTCTGCGAAGGCGGCGCAAATGCTCGGTGTGATTGGCGAGGTTTCCCAGCGAGCGAACTCGATCGCTTCTGGCTGACCGGCTGGAACGATCGGAAGCTACTGGCCTCAAGTAGGGCATGCCCTAGACGTAACGTAAGTTGAAACCTTTAGTCTTTCGTCCACTGGCAACATGCTACTTTGTTGCAGTGGCTTGCCAAGTCGTTTGGTACTTATGGTGCTCAAGCCAGCCTATCGTAGGTGGGACCTCGCTAGGTTGGATGCCAATGGGCTATACGCCCCCGTTGGTCGGTAAGGTTGTTGGTGTCTGTTTGCTACTGAGTTCGGCGATCGGCATCCGCTACCCGATCGCCGCAGCCGTGGCGGTCACATCGACTGCGTTCGGTATCGCAAGGTACTCTGCCGAGTTGGAGTGGGCCTGGGGTAATGCGTTTCAGGCCTGCGTGATCTTTGACAGTGCGATCGCGTTGATCTTGAGCCCTCAGGCTCGAGTGTCTTGGTTGCGTCTCCGGAGGGAACAGTTCAAAACCGGAATACTGCTCGCCGGGCTTTTAACTTGGGCCATCGTTTCAGAATCGTTGGCGATTGTCTACGAAACAGGCGACCCCGGGCCGAAGCACAGCCTTTTACGGCTTGTTGAGTCGGTCATTCTTTGTACGGTCATCATGGTTTCGGTTACCGATTTTCGGCGTTTCGTGATCGTCGTTGGTGCATCTGTTGTTGCTCTTGGCGGTAGCTACTTGCAGCTTCGACGATTGGAGCATGCCTCCGACTTTGCTTTCGCAGCCGCGCCGCTTTCTTGTTTGCTTGCGGGCTCTGCATCAGCCTTGAATGCATCCTACTTTGTGTCAGGAGTGGCCTTGTCGTCGCTACTTGCAGCGGCTTCGTTTTTTACTGCCAACCGAGGCGCAAATGTAGGCTGGTTGATGACAATGATTTGCATGGCCATCGCGCAATTAAGAAGCCTTCGGATATGGACGGCAATCATTGGCCTAGTCGTTCTGGCCTCGTTCGTTGCTTATCGATCGCCACTTCGTCCCAGGATTCAAGAATGGATCGACAATGGTTGGAGCACAACGACGTTGGCTTCTAGGGTTGAGTTCTGGAAGTCGAGCTTATCCCGATTGCCCGATCACTCGTTGACTGGGATCGGTCCGGGGCGAGGCGGGCAAGACATGTCCAGAGACCTTCAGCTCAAAAAATGGCGAGCGACCCACAATAGCTTTCTCGAAATACTCAGCGAGCAGGGGATCGTTGGGGGGCTGCTCTGGTGCGGTCTCTTATTCAACGCATTCGCAATCTGTCTCTCAAAAGTTGGTGGAGAAACGGCTTGCGAAAGAGCGATGGCGATCGGAATTGGTGCGTGTTTGTTGGCAATGGTCATCGCAGGCATGGCAATTTCTCGGCATGACGATGTGCGACTCTTTTGGGCGATTGGCTGTGCGTTTGCGCTAAAGACTGCACACTTCGATAGGCCCAATGGTTGTGGCGCAGCGAATTAACCCAGTGCGTTGCAAAATTTGTCGACGTACTGACAGGATTCAGTACGTACCTGCGCTCGAAGGTCTGCGAGCGGTCGCGGTGTTGGGGGTGTTCTGCGTTCACTTGCAACAGAATGCGACAATCGATTGGACGGTTGGTCCGATCAGTTTTCAACTGATGTGCATCAACGGGCGAGTCGGGGTCGCTCTGTTCTTTCTTCTGACAGGCTACTTCTTGGCCGCGCCGCTTTGGATGCACGGTGAACGAGAGGGTCTAAAGTCAGCACTGCGGCACTTTTGGCGTAGAAGGCTGATAAAAATTGTCCCTCTGTACTACGCGGTGTTAACCGCACTCACGCTGTTGCGTTTCCTACAGACCGGGAAGATTGACTGGTCGGATGTAATGGCTCACGCATCGTTCATTCATAACTTCGATTCATCGACGCTTTATTCGATCAGCGAACCGATGTGGGCGTTAGCGGTGATCGTTCAGTACTACGTCGTTTTTTGGGTTGTCGTATCGGTAGGCGCTTTGTTTCTTGAAGACAGCCGAGCATTGCTGGTTTTGTTTGCCGGTGTTGCGACCGTGGGTTGGGGCATCATACCGGTCGTCGCTGGAAACCTTCATACGCAGGATTCTGCAACCGTGCTTATTTGGGAGCACAGCCTGATTGCCCATCTCCCGATCTTTGCGCTTGGTGCGGTTTCGTCTTGGTTTTCGCAGCATCAGAGTGCTTCGCGATGTCAGTCCCGACTAACGAATGCATTTTTCTGCTGTGCGATCGTGATGTTGATTGTCATTCTGGGATCACCCTTAGCTGAGCAACTTGAGGAACGGTTGGGGCGTTATGGCTACCCTGTGGTACCGGGATTGCTGGCTATCGTATTGATTGCGGCGACACGGGATTGTTGGGCGAAAATGATTCTTTCAAATCGAGTCTTGGTGGGCATCGGGACGATTTCGTACACGATCTATCTGGTTCATCTTCCGGTCATCGGTTTCGCCAAGCGTTTGTTGATGGCGACCACTCTCTTCGACAATTCACCTTTGTTTCTCGCAACGATTGCATTTTCGGTTTCATGTTTGATTGGACTCGTATTCACAGTAATGGTGGAAGATCCATTACGAAATCTTATTGTGAAGGCGAAGCATGGAAACGAGGTGGTGAAGACTGTTGCTTGATTGATTTGGAGAGCTGGGAGTCAAAGTCCGTGATGGGCTTGGAATGTATTCAGGGCATGGCGAGACAGGGGGCGGCACTTCTGATAGCAGCTAGGGCTAAGGCGAGGCTGTTACCCAGACAGGATTCGTGTAGAACATCAGATCTGCTCCGTTGTCGACGAACCTTCGACCGCGAGCTCGAAAAACCGCGCCAGTTGCTGGCACCTCAAAATTGCTCAGGATATCAGTCAAGGTTTTCTGGGGAGCTTGCTTTGCAACGATCGATGCTTTGCCGTCGACGATTGCGATCAATTCCAATTCGTCAACCGAGTTCGGATGGCCCAGCAAGTCGATTTCTGGAATTTGCATCCGAATCGAAATGTCTATCCGCTTTCCTGCAGCATATAGCGTCTCTCCAGCAAAAGCGGGCCTTTCGAGACCTTCACATTTCACTTGAAGTTCGACCCGTTGTGCGATGCCGCCATGACTGGCAAAAAAGCTGCCAGCTTTGAGAGCATCGAGGACACCACTTGCGGAACGTTCTGGCGAGTAGACCCACGTTTCCGAAAATTCGCCTGGCCAATAGTCTCCGCTGGTAGGGCTATGGAAGTCGCTTGGCGCAAGCGCCGCGTACACATGAAGACCGTCACCGAGTAACTTGTCCCAAGCTCCTCCAACGGTCTCGGCCGCCGGATCCCACCGGTCAACTGTTTTCAGCTTGCCGAGATATGACCCAACTTTAGCCTTGTTTTGGTGACCAGGGGAGCCTGCAAATCCAATGAAGGATTGCGAGGCTTTTAGCCAGGTGAGTGCGTCTTCCACGATCGTCGTGGGATCAGTCCGTTTTCGGGACGGATGGTTTAAAATTAGGACAGCCTCATCCTTCTTGTTTTCTTCGATCCATCGTAGAGCCTCCGATGCTGGTGGGACCCCAGGGTGTTGGTAGCCATCGAACTGTTCCTTGAATTGCCGCAGCCATGCATCGCTTCCGGGTATTGTTAGAACGGTCACATGCTCATTCCCGTCGTAGGGAGGGACGTTCCATTCGAGTCCCGGTATGACGACGATTTTCGGGAATAGCTTTTGAGCAGCTCGTATTTGCGTGAAGTACTCTTCCGTCGCTGCTGTCAAATCATGGCTAGCGTGATCAGTGATGGCGATTGCATCGCACCCATATTTTTGAGCAGACTCAACGACGGCTATTACTGGATAGCGACCGTCGGAGAAAAGGGTATGGGAGTGAGTGTCAACTTTCATCCACTGCCCATTCCCAATCCAAGAAATCGGATTCCGGATGGCTGGCTGATTTTGGTGAGCTACCTCGTTGTCGGGAATCGCAGCAGACTTGCCTTCAGGTCGATCTTGGTGATCCTCACCAGTACAACCGCTAATCGCGAGCAGTATCCACACGGCGAGTTCAATTTTACGATAGCGGCAGGACTCGGGTTTCTCATTCAGCATGAAAACTCTCCTTCGGCCGATGTGGGCATTCTGAATAGAAAGCTAGTACTTCGTTCCAATTCGATTTTAGGATTAGCCGTATGGCGTTAGCCACGGTTTCATTGCAATAACCGGGGCTAACGCCCGTCGGTTGATGACCCGAACCCGTATTTTCATATGGAACGGAGCGCTAGGCTGTGCAAGCGATAAACTGTTGGCATTGGCCAAAATGTCTTGTGTTTGATCGTGGATGCAGGCATTGTAGGAAGCGGAATCGAGGAGTTCGCTTGCCTGATAGACTGCACTCGTGCCGAGCAATAATTTAACTTTCCGTTGCTTGTCGGTTCTAGCGATCGTTTATCACAGCGTTTTAGTGTCTTGGTTAGCCAAAGTGCTGCTGATCAGCGTTGCTCAATATTTTTCGTCTGGATTCAAGTCACCGCGTAGCTCCTATGGAAGTTGATGTTCAAAACGATGTGAGTCGTAGAATCCGCCTTGCTACCGTCGGACTGCTCATCGCTTGGGCGACGTTGCTTTTGCTGGGATCCTGGTATCCGTTTGAATATCAAGAGGCGACATTTCGTGGAGCTTGCGAGCAGTGGTGGCGCGGGTGGCGTTTGGCGGGCCAGTCACGTAGCGACTTAGCGATAAACGTTGTTGCTGGTGTTCCTTTGGGCTTTTGTTCAGGATTGCTTATCCGCGTCTGGTCCACCAGAAAATCAAAACTTGGTTTTGCTGAATGTAGCTCGGGCCTACTCGCACTCAGTTTGATCGCCCTATATGCGTTTGGTGTCGAGATAGGCCAAGCGTGGTTTTCACATCGGGTTCCATCTAGCTTGGATACTTTCGCCCAGATCGCAGGGGCGTCGGGAGCGATGATTGTTTCGTTATCGCTCGGCGAATTTTTATTGATTCGGATAAGTAGTACTGGGCTGGCAAACGTTTCGAGCCGCTCTATGGCGTTGCTGGACTTATATTTCTTTGGCTACGTGATCTGGATGTGGATGCCGTTCATACCTGCTCTCAGTCCATCGGAACTCAAGCAAAAATGGCTGCACGGAGTTACTGGGTTAGGGCTTCAGCAATGGAGCAGGGATCCATGGGTGGCGCTCTATCAAGCGGGGGTCGCGATGGCCACAGCGATTCCCATCGGGGCTTGGTGGAGGCGCATGTCATCTAGAGGGTTGGTTGACATGTCAGTTTGGGGGGCGCTGCTGTGGGGGGGCATCTGCGTTGTGGGGCTCG